>JAZRPO010000013.1:0-28154 GCA_045649265.1 Eubacteriales bacterium | reverse complement strand
CCAAATGAGCTAAATCCGCATAGAAGTGACCGAATGATTACCCGACCCCTTCAAAATGGTGCCTCCGGTCGGAATCGAACCAACGACACGGGGATTTTCAGTCCCCTGCTCTACCAACTGAGCTACAGAGGCAAACAGTCAAGACTGATGACCTTTTTCTCTTTCGAGAATGGCGACCCGAAGGGGACTCGAACCCCTGACCTCTAGCGTGACAGGCTAGCGTTCTAACCAACTGAACTACCGGGCCGTATGGTGGGAACAACAGGGCTCGAACCTGTGACCCCCTGCTTGTAAGGCAGATGCTCTCCCAGCTGAGCTATGCTCCCACATACCGTCGCCAGTCATATGCGACTTGTATATTATACCGATTTTTCCTTGCAATGTCAAGCAAAATTTTGAAAAAATTTTTTATTTTCTTAGCATTTCAAAAAAAGTTATAATTTACTTGAATTTAGCACAAAAATATGTTACATTTTAAAAAACAGAATCCTTTATTTTCGTTCTGTTCATTGTATTTTTCACATGTTTTCTTTTTATTGTTTACAAATTGACGAAAATGTATTAAAATATATATAGACGTACTTCAAGAAGAGGTGAACACTATGTTTGACAATACCCAAAAATTCGTTTTAAAGCGTGACGATGACGATGAAATGAAGTTCATATTAACTGAGGTTTACGATGCTTTAAAGAGCAAGGGGTATAATCCTATAAGTCAGATTGTGGGATACATCCTCTCAGAAGACCCCACTTACATCACGAACCACAACAACGCGCGCAGCCTTGTCAGAAAGCTTGACCGCGATGAGCTTTTGCATACGCTTGTTCGCCATTATTTATCGGATTAATTCCGGAACTTTTCGATTTACTTTTTAGGAGGCTAAACAGATGGCAGATAAAAAAGAGACTATCCTGATGTACAAAGAGCGCCCGCTTACCCGCAAAGACAAAGTTCTTTATTACGGAAGCATGGCAGAAAAATACATTATTATGTTACAGATACTTGAATCAAAGAATCTTGACGATTTGGAGCTTGCGACCCGAGTTCTCATTCAACTCCAGCTTACTGACCCGTCAATCAAGTCAAAGGACAGAGTTGTTAAGAAAACCGAAGCTGACGGGCTTTACTCTGCAATGGACATCGCCTCTATATGGCTTGAACGCGCACTCGCAGCAGATAAGAAGTAAACATAAAAACTCCGCAACCAACAACGGTTGCGGAGTTTTTTTATGTCTTTTTACTTACTTGCATCCATCTTGGATTTTGCAAGCTTTATCATATCGCGGATTTCGCCGCCATTTTCAAGAACTTTGACAAATTCAAGAATTTCGTTATATTCTTCGCTGCCCTTTAAAAGCTTTGAAACGTTCTGCATAACCTCTTCTGCCGGGAGCTTTGAAACGTCATCTGCTTCGAACTTGAGAGCAGCTGCATATGCAGCATAGAGAGCATACGGTTTGACACCAGCTTCAATGCATGAATGGATTGCGCCGACGATTCTGTCCTCAGGAGAGAGCTTACGGTTGAGGTCACGACCTACACGGAAAACGGTATCTCCGAGCTTCTTGTTCGTGAATCTGTAAAGAAGGTCCTCAACGTGCTCATAAAGGTCCTTGAACGGAACGTTGTAGCGGATAGAGAGCGCAAGAGCTGACTCACACATTGCGCGCATCGCCATAACTTCAATTTCGGTATCCTCAATTGCCTGCCAGATAAACTCATATCCCTTGAGGTTTCCGAGATATGCAGTAAGTGCATGTCCCATATTATGGAGGAAGAGCTTGCGCTCGATGTAAAGGCGGAACGGTGCGAATGCAGACATATTTGCAATAGCCGGAATCTCGCCCTTGAAACCGTCCTTATCGACGATAAGGTTGCAGAACGGCTCTACGCAAACACGGAGAATGTCGTTCTTTGTCATCTCGGGAGTCTGAATTGGAACCATACGGCCAATAGAAGCCTCAACCGTACCGATAAGCTCGTCAAAGAGCTTCTTCTCGTCATCTGTGAGGAGTTCCTTGACTGATGATGCAAGGAACTTGTCCGCATCGATAAGGTTTTCGCAGATGATGATATTGAGTGGAGCCATATTTCCATTCTTCCAGCGGAGAGAAAGGCCCTTCGCGATATTACCAACGATTCTCGGGAGAATGTTTACGCCGACAGCCGTCGCCATAACGTCACACTCTGCAATAGCAGTTGCAACAGCATCAGCATCCATACCGTCAATACCCGAAACGTTCTTAACTGCGATTTCTTCGTTGCTCTCGTTTGAGAGAACCTCAACGATATACTCGCCACGCTCGTTGAGAGCGCCGATAATTTCTTTGTTAACATCAATAAAGGCAACGGAATAGCCTGAGAGCGAGAAACGCTCACCGATAAAGCCGCGGCCGATATTTCCTGCGCCGTACATTACAGCTTTCATAAAAGTTTTCTCCTTTTATAACAATACTTTGATAAGGTCATCGACAGGTATTTTGCCGAAATACTCCCCTATCTTAAAGAGCGAAAGTGCACGTTTTATCTCATCTTCGCAGTGACGGATTCCGACAAGAGCATTTTCAATGTCAGAAATCTCGCCTGCCCCGAAAAAGTCGCCAAAGATTTTTGCGCCTTCGATCTTTCCGTCAGAAACATCGAGAAGAACCTCAACCGTACCGCCGTCAAATCTTTCCTTTTTCTTAAAGGAATATTTCGGAGAGTAGCCAAAGTTCCAGTCCCACGTTCTGTATTTTTCGTTCGCAAGCGTCTCCGCCCGCTCGACTTCCATATCAGAAAGCGTATGTTCCGAGGTTTCGTACATACTCCTGACTTCATCTGAAATCACATCACAAAGAACCTCTGCCCCGATTTTCTCACCGAGAAGCTCTGAGAGGTTTGCAACGCGCGAAGAAACAGACTTTACGCCCTTGCTCTTGATTTTATCAGGGTCGGGAGTTAATGCCTTTGAAAGAACGGAAACATCGACATCGAAAAGAATCGTGCCGTGGTGGAGAATGCGGTTTCCGACGACCGTCTGCGCGTTTCCGGAGATCTTCCGACCACCCGCGACGATGTCATTTCTGCCCGAGAGCTCTGCACGGACACCAAGCTTTCCAAGAGCAGAAATAACGGGTGTGGCAAAGCGAGAAAAGTCGCTCTCCCACTCCCCGTTACAGTTTGATATGTATGTAAAATTCAAATTACCCATATCGTGATATACCGCGCCGCCGCCGGTTATACGGCGGACAACGCGGATACCGTTATCATTCACATAGTCAAGATTTATCTCCGCGAGGGTGTTCTGGTTTTTGCCGATAACTATTGTGTTGTCGTTCTGCCAGAGCATAAACACCTCGTCTTCATAATAGCGCAAAAAGCATTCTTCAAGCGCAAGATTGAAGGTCGGATCCGTGTTCTTGCTTATGTATAAAATCATACTCCGAGCTTTGAGCGGCGAAGCTCTTCATTCTCTGAGAAGTTGTTTGTCGGAACGTGACCCGGAATCGGCATGATGCGCTGGTGGATTGCATCGATAATCCACTCTGCCTGCGGGAAGAAGTCTGCATCAAGCTCGTAGCACGGTGTGATCCAGTTGCGAGCGCCGACTGTTGCGACAGGTGCGTCGAGGTAATCGAAGCAAGTTTCTGTGATTGTCTGAGCCATATCCTTGATGATAGAGCCGCGAGCGCAAGCATCACTTGCGATAACGAGTTTACCTGTCTTCTTGACAGACTCGATGACCTTATCGTAGTTAAACGGAACGATTGAACGAGCGTCGATAACCTCAGCAGAGATATTGTACTTCTCCTTGAGGATTTTTGCTGCATCAAGAGCACGGTAAAGGGTTGCGCCGATTGTGAGGATTGTAACATCACTACCGACAACCTTGACATCCGGCTCACCGATCGGAATTTCGTAGTAGCCTTCCGGAACTCCGCCTTCGTGGAACTGCTCGCCGACGTCGTAAATTCTCTGGCTCTCGAAGAAGATGACCGGATCAGTTCCTGCAAGAGCAGCATTCATAAGACCCTTTGCATCGTACGGAGTTGTCGGGAATACACACTTGAGGCCCGGAACGTGAGCGATCATAGATGTCCAGTCCTGAGAGTGCTGTGCGCCGTACTTAGAACCAACAGAGATACGGAGAACAACCGGCATTTTGAGGATTCCTGCGCTCATTGACTGCCACTTTGCAAGCTGGTTGAATACTTCGTCGCCTGCACGGCCGAGGAAGTCACAGTACATAAGCTCAACGATTGCACGGCCGCCGCTCATTGCGTAACCAACTGCACTACCAACAATAGCAGCTTCTGAAATCGGAGAGTTGAAGAAGCGGTGATACGGGATAGCTTCCGTAAGGCCGCGGTAAACTGCGAATGCACCGCCCCAGTCACGGTTGTCTTCACCGTATGCAACGAGAGTCGGGTCTTCATAGAACTTATCAATAATAGCTTCAAAGAGACCGTCACGGAGCTGGTAAACCTTATTCTTTGAAACAGGCTTGCCATTCTTGTCAAATGCGAAGCGCTCTTTCTTTGCAATCTGCATAACGCGCGGGTTCTCTTCCTTCGGCATGAGAACATCCGGCTTTCTGTCTTCCATCTTCTCTACCTTCTGATTTGAGAACATGAGCTTTTCAAGCATATCCGGCTCTTTCTTAAGGTCCATACGCGGAGATACGCTCTCATCAACAGCAAGAGCACATGCACGTGTGATGAGGTCCTTGACGTCTGCAAGGATTGCATCAAACTCTTCGCGGGTTGCAATCTTAGCATCGATAAGCTTTGCGCTGTATGCCTTGAGAACATCCTGCTCGATCCAAGCATCAATCTCTTCCTGTGTACGGTAGCTTGAAGCGTCAGACGGAGAGTGACCTGTGACGCGGTATGTAAGGACATCAAGAAGAACAGGACCGTCACCGTTTTCGAGAATTTCCTTCTTGCGGCGCATTGCATCGATAACTGCAAGCGGATTATAACCGTCAACACGCTCTGCGTGCATCTGTGTCGGGCTAAAGCCTGCACCAAGACGAGCCGGCATACCGTATGACATTGTTTCACCAAATGTCTGGCCACCCATACCGTACATATTATCAAAGATGTTGAAGAGAACCGGGAGACCGCTGTTATGGCTTTCATCCCAGAGCTGTCTGATCTGATCCATTCCTGCCATATTGAGAGCTTCAAGAACAGGGCCGCATCCAAGAGAAGCATCACCTATGTTACATACGACGATACCCTTCTTTTCGTTTACCTTCTTGAAGAGTGATCCGCCGAGAGCGATTGTAGCAGAACCACCAACAATAGCATTGTTCGGGTAGATACCGAACGGAGTGAAGAATGCGTGCATTGAGCCGCCAAGACCGCGGTTGAAGCCCGTTGTACGTGCGAAGATTTCAGCAAGCGCACCGTAGATGAGGAAGTCGATAGCAAGAGACTTGATGTCCTTCTTATCGTACTTCCTGCCCTCAACAACACGGAGAATGTCGCCATCAAAGAACTCTGACATAATCTTGTAGAGCTCATCTTCTGAAAGCTTTTCAATGCAAGAAAGACCTTTTGCAAGGATTTCGCCGTGACTTCTGTGTGAGCCGAAGATGTAGTCATCAACACCGAGAAGGTATGCCTGACCTACCGCAGATGCTTCCTGGCCTGTTGAAAGGTGAGCAGGGCCGGGGTTTGAATAGTCAACACCGTTGTAGTGGTTTGTTGTTTTGATTTCATAGAGCATTGTTTCAAACTCACGAATGATTGCCATGTCGCGGTAAATGCGCATGAAATCAGCCTTTGTGTAAATCTTGCTCTCCTCTTTGATTGTCTTGTTGTACTGGTTTACCGGGATGTCAGTAAAGCTTATAAAACTGCTCTTTCTGACTTCATTCGGATCAAGAAATTGTGACTTAGGCATTTTTTGTTCCTCTCTTTCTTATTTCATTTTAAATACGGCTTCGCGTACTATTTCACAAACTGTCGGATGCGGGAAAACAAATTCCTTAACATCGGAAATACGCATCTCGCACTCTACCATCATTGCTGCCGAGAAGATAATCTCAGAAGCGTATGTACCTAACATATGTACACCGATGATTTTGCCGGTCTTTTCATCAGCAAGAACCTTGCAGATGCCGTCATACTCTGTGTTTTCAGCCATATAACGGCCACTATACATCATGCTGACAGAAGACTTTTTATAAGCAATTCCTTTTGCCTTTGCACTCTCTTCGGTTTCACCGACGCTTGCAACCTCGGGATTTGTGTAGATAACGGCCGGAATTGCGTTGTAGCGCATACGGTCACGCTTGCCTGTCATATGGTTAATGCAGACCTCTGCTTCGCGGTATGCTGTATGAGCAAGCATTGACTTTCCATTGACATCACCTGCAGCATAGACGCCCGGAACGTTTGTTCTTCCGAAGTCATCCGTAACAATAGCGCCGCGGTTGGTCTCTACACCGATTGTTTCAAGGCCGATGTTTGCAGTTTCAGCACGGCGGCCAATAGAAACAAGAACCTTGTCAACTTTGAGAGTTGTTTTCTTGCCATCTTTCTCAAACTCGACTGTGTCCTTACCAAAAGCTGTGACCTTTGCGCCGAGTTCGAAGGTAATACCCTTGTTAGTGTAGTTCTTGAGAAGGATTGAAGAAATCTCTGCATCTGTGGGACCAGCAATCTTCGGCATCATTTCAATAACCGTGACCTTTGAGCCGATGGAATTGAAATATGAAGCCATTTCAAGACCTATAACACCGCCACCGATAACTGCGAGAGTTTTAGGAACGTCTTCCATATCGAGAATTTCGCGGTTTGTCATGCCAAAACCGGAAGCAATAGCATCAGAAAGGCCCGGAATCGGAGGAACAACTGCAGAAGAGCCTGTCGTGATGAGAAGCTTCTTACCGGAGTAAGTCTCGCCGCCGGCAACGACATCAAATCCTTCGCTCTTTCCAACAATCTTGCCCTCTGCTTCAACAACCTTAACCTTACCTGCACGAAGAGCTGCGCCGATACCTGCTACGAGCTTTGAGCGGACATCGTTCTTGCGGGCAACAACTGCCTTATGGTCAATCTTAACATCAGCTGCTGTTACACCGAATGCTGCGCCGTGAACAGTGTGGTCATAAATCTTTGCGGAATTCAAAAATGTTTTTGTGGGGATGCAGCCCTCGTTGAGGCAGACACCGCCGAGGAAGCGCTTTTCGATGAGGCAAACGCTCATTCCTTCAGCAGATGCGCGCTCTGCAGCAAGGTAACCTGCCGGGCCGCCGCCCAATATAACCAAATCATACATTGGAATAATTCTCCTTTTCTTTAATTATGCTCCGAGAAGCATCTCGAAGTTTTCAAGCGCTTCGCAGAGATCCTTTAAGAACTTCGCAGCCGGAGCGCCGTCAACAGCTCTGTGGTCGAATGTGAGCGAGAGCCCCATAGCCTGGTATGTCTTAATCTCGCCGTTCTTCTCGCGAATCTTTGTCTCTGTTCCGCAAACACCGAGGATTGCTGTCTGCGGCGGGTTGATGACCGGAGTAAAGCTCTCGATTCCGAGGCTGCCGAGGTTTGTGATGGTGAAGCTTGCACCCTTGAGAAGGTCAGGGCTGCATGCACCGTCACGGCACATTCCGGTAACACGCTTTGATTCAGCAGAGATTTCCTTGAGAGACATCTTGTTTGCGTTGAATACTGTCGGAACCATAAGTCCGCGCGGTGTATCACAAGCAACGCCAAGGTGAACGTTATTGAATAGACGCATAGTGTTATCAATAAGATGAGCATTAATATCTCTGTGCTTTAAGATGACACGTGAAACTGCATAGAGGATCATATCGTTGAGCGTGACCTTCTCCATACCGAATGCTTCGCCCTTGTTCTTTAATATCTTGCGATAGTTGAGGATAGAAGTTGCATCAAATGAAGTGTTGAGTGTGAGCTGAGCCATTTCTGTAAGAGACGCACTCATTGACTTTGCAATAACTTTGCGGATATTTGTCATCGGAACGTCTTCGTAATCTGCAACCGGAGCTGCAACAGGTGCTGCTTCTGCTGCCGGAGCTGCAACAGGTGCGCTTGCCCCTGCGGCGAGGTCTGCAGTAGTTACACGACCACCAAGCCCTGTGCCCGCGAGACCTTTGCCGAGAGCATCACTTGCAGCAGGTGTAACAACCTTCCCCTCAGAGATGAGCTTCTCAACATCACGCTCGATGATTCTACCGTTCGGGCCTGTCGGAGTTGCGAGAGAGATATCTGCAAACGTCTTTTCTGCGAGCATCTTAGCACGCGGAGAAATCTTTACACCGCCGTCTGTTGAAGTTGTAGCAGGTGCTGTCGCAACCGGAGCTGCAACAGGTGCTGCTGCGACAGGAGCCGCTGCAGGCGCTGCTGCTTCTGCTGCTCCGGCCGGAGCATAAGCTTCCGGATGAGCACCGTCTTCACCGATAACGCATACGTTGAGGAGGCATTCTACATCGTCGCCCTCTTCATAGAAAATTGCAAGCATTTTGCCTGCGACCTTTGCGACCTCATCAAAGCTTGCCTTGTCTGTTTCGTAGGAGAAGAGTGTGTCGCCTTCTGCAACCATATCCCCTACCTTCTTATGCCACTTTGAAATGATGCAGCTTTCGACTGACTGCCCCTGACGCGGCATAATTACCGGGGTGCAGTTACCCGGATCTATTGAAGCTGCGGGAGCAGCCGCAATGGGAGCTTCAGCTGGTGCTGCAGCCGGAGCTGCTTCTACAACAGGAGCAGCTTCTGCGCCCGCTGGTGCAAACTCAGCTGTGCTCTCGCCGTCGTTACCAATTACACATACGTTGAGGAGACATTCGACGTCGTCGCCCTCTTCATAGAAGATTGCAAGCATTTTGCCTGCGACCTTTGCGACCTCATCAAAGCTTGCCTTGTCCGTTTCGTAGGAGAAGAGTGTGTCGCCTTCTGCAACCATATCCCCTACTTTTTTATGCCACTTTGAAATGATGCAGCTTTCGACTGACTGCCCCTGACGCGGCATAATTACTGGTGTTGCCATAGTGTATTTCCCCTTTCGTTTATTTATTTTCAAGTAAGAATTTTTCTGCCTCTGCACACCAGAGACCGTTGTTTCTTGCTGTGATTTCAGCAAGACGCGCAAAGAACGGATCTGTCTTTCCGAGCTCTGCAAAATCATCAATAGCCGTAAGCGGCATATTTACGTGAGTATAAATGAGTTTCTTTCCGCCCTTTATGCTCGGGAGGTTGAGTGTCGAATCCTTTGCGCTGTCGATACCGCCGACGTGGGTAATCATAACGGCCGGATTGAGCTTGCCTGACTCCATGAGTGCGAGAGATTCCTTCATGTCTTCGGTATTGCCGCCGGTTGTTCCGACGTAGTGAGTTGCGTTGTAGTGAATGTTGTAGAAGTTGACCAGTGCGGAGAACTCGTGGTCAGTCGGCCCTGCAAAGAAGTTTACGCAGCCGTCGTAAGCGAGAACTGAATCTCCGAGCTCGCAAACAGGCTTGACTGGAGCCATAAGAAGAACATCGTCATAACCATGGCCGTCAGAAAGGTTCATAAGATATTCCTTTGCATCCCCGCAGGTGTTTGTATTGACATAAACGAGCTTTACGCCGTTTTTCTCTGCAGCCTCGGGAGTGAGAAGAGCTTTTGCACGCTCAAGACGTACATCATCGATATCTGTGACAACAACGAGCTTTGGCTTGCGCGGGCCGTGAACTGCGTAGTCAACAGCGCCGAGACCCATCGGGCCTGCACCCGCCATAATGATAAGGTTTCCGCCTTCTCGGTGACCCATCTCGTGCTCGTAAGAGCCGGATTTTGTGTGGAAGAATGCGTGATATCCGCCGACTATGCAGGACATCGGTTCTGAAAGTGAACCGTAAAAATATGCATCGCCGTTATAATCCAAAAGTGAGTTTGTGAGCATAACCTCGACAGGGATTACGACATATGTAGCACATCCGCCGATGTTCTGATATGAATATCCGAGAGCATCGAGGCTTCCCTGCCAGTTGAGAGCCGGCTGAATCGAGAACTTCTGACCCGGTTTGAACTTGTGGCTCCAGTTTGCTCCAACCTCGCGGATAACACCGCAGAACTCGTGACCGATGATGATCGGGTTTTCTGCAACGTTATCAGGAACGCGCTTGTGGTCGCCTCCTTGATATGCAGCTTTGTAGCTCGACATACAGATACTGTCGGTGACTACCTCAGCGAGGATTTCGTCATCCGTGATCTGCGGAAGTTCGAACTCTTCAAGGCGAAGGTCGTTCTTGCCGTACAATCTCAACGCTTTTGTCTTCATAATATATATTCTCCTTTCAGAATTTACAAAACTTTTGTTCCTTTCTCTTCAAAGAAAGTGCGGACACTGTCTGATAATCCCTCGTCCGAGATTAAGATGTCTATATCGCCGGGGCGCGCGAATGTGTATGGCATAATGTTGCCTACCTTCGAGCTGTCCATCAGCAATATTCTGAGGGTCGCATGTTGCAGGACAGTGCGTTTCAATTCGCAATCGTGAACACTTCCGCAGGAAAATCCGCATTTTTCAGAAAATGCGGTCGCCGCAATAAATGCAACGTCAATATTGAGCTTTTCTATCGCAGCCATCGCATCGGGGCCGTATGCGGAAATGTTGTGCTTATTGATCTCACCCCCAATGAGGTTAACTCTGCATTTCTTGTTCTTTAAAAGTTCAGCCGCAACATTGATACCGTTGGTAGATATTAAGATGTTCTTATCCGGCACAAGCTCTGCAAGCGTCATCATCGTGCTGCCTGCGTCAATATAAACCGAATGGTTTTCGCCAATGTATTCAAGAGCCTTTTCGGCAATATCGCGTTTTTGGGAAACATTAGTTGCCGAGCGCTTTGAAAAAACATCCTCAACGAGCATATTTATCGCCTTAACAGACCTTGCACCGCCATGAATTCTGACGATTCTGCCACCGGCTTCAAGCGCTTCAAGGTCACGCCGGATCGTCATTTCAGAAACATCGGGTACAAGCTCTTTCAGCGAAGCAAGTGAAACCTCGCTCCGCATCTGGATAAAATCATTTATTATTTTTTGTCTTTCATTCATAGCAGAATACCGTATGTTAAATTCTAACAAAATCAAAGTTTGAAATTAACGTCTTTCTTCTTCTCAAAGTATTATACACTATTCTTTTTTCTTTTGCAATACCTGTTCTCAAGTTTTTTGTTAGTTTCAAACATTTTTAACATTTGCAAGCAATAAACCCGACAGGCACACCTGTCGGGTTTTGGTTATTTTTTAACTTCATTCCAGTATTTTTCCGTTGCAGCTTCGACCTTGTTATCGCCATACTTATAATATACTCTGTCTTTAATTTCATCAGGGAGATATTGCTGAGCAACCCAATGTTTTTTGTACGAATGAGGATATTTATAGTCTCTACCGTGACCGAGCTTCGCCGCCCCGGAATAATGAGAATCGCGTAGATGAGACGGTACTTCTCCATGCTTGCCGTTTCTTATGTCGGAAATTGCCGCATCAATCGCGCATATTGCAGAGTTGGATTTCGGAGATGTTGCAAGGAAGATTGCCGCCTCAGCAAGCGGGATTCGTGCTTCGGGAAGCCCAAGCTGCAAAGCTGAGTCTACACAGGATTTTGCAACTGTAACCGCCTGAGGATATGCAAGACCTACGTCTTCGCTCGCTATAACGAGAAGCCTGCGACAAGCCGAGAGCATATCTCCTGCCTCCAAAAGACGCGCAAGATAATATACCGCAGCATCCGGGTCAGAGCCTCTGATTGACTTTTGAAGCGCAGACATTATGTCAAAATGGGCATCGCCGTCACGGTCAGCACGCATGGCACTGCGCTGCGTAACGACTTTAGCATCAGAAAGCGAAACTTTTCCATCTTTTCCCACAAGGCCTGTAAAGAGAAGTTCGACAGCATTGAGAGCCTTTCGGATATCGCCTCCGCACGCACCGGCTATATGCTCTGCGACTCCGTCTTCAAATACGACACCGGCATCAAGCTTCTGCCTGGCGCGGTCTATTGCAAACATAACGTCCTGCGGCTCAATCGGGCGAAATTCAAAAACCGTCGCACGCGAAAGGATTGCGTTGTAGACATAGAAATATGGGTTTTCGGTAGTTGAAGCAATAATTGTCAGCTTTCCGTTCTCCATGAATTCAAGGAGGGATTGCTGCTGTTTTTTGTTGAAATACTGAATCTCGTCAATATAGAGCAGAACTCCGTTTGGGGTAAGCAACGTATCAAGCTCGGAAACTATGTCTTTTATATCGGATATCGAGGCAGTGGTTGCATTGAGCTTGCGAAATTCGCGCGAGGTATATCTCGCAATTATCTCAGCAACAGTTGTCTTCCCCACACCACTCGGACCGAAGAAAATCATATTGGGAATCTGGCCCGACAGGATAATCCGGCGCAATATGCCATTCTCGCCCAGAATATGCTTCTGCCCGAAAACCTCGTCTATATTGTCAGGACGAATTCTGTCAGCAAGGGGTCTGTACATATGCGCCTCCAATTATTAATAGAGAGGATATTTATCGCAGAGTGCAGTTACGCAATCGCGGATATAATCCTTCTTTGTTTCAAAAGCAGTTGCTGTGAGATGGATAAGGCGAGCAATCTCCGCCATATCGCTCTCACCAAAGCCACGAGTTGTAACAGCCGGAGTACCGATGCGGACACCGCTTGTAACAAATGGCTTTTCAGGGTCATTCGGGATAGCATTCTTGTTGAGCGTAATGCCGACTTCATCAAGGCGGTGTTCAAGCTCTTTGCCCGTGACATTGAACTTGCGAAGATCAACAAGCATAAGATGGTTATCCGTGCCGCCTGAAACGAGGTCAAAGCCACACTGCAAAAGAGCATTTGCAAGAGCAGATGCATTTGCAACAACCTTTTTCTGATAGCTTGTAAACTCAGGCTTCAAGGCTTCGCCGAAGCATACTGCCTTTGCAGCAATTATGTGCATAAGCGGGCCGCCCATTGTCCCCGGGAAAACAGCCTTGTCAATCTGCTTTGCAAGCTCTTCTTTACAGAGAATGATGCCGCCGCGAGGACCACGGAGAGTTTTATGAGTTGTTGTTGTGACAACATCGGCATACGGAACAGGGCTTGGATGGACTCCGGCCGCAACAAGACCTGCAATATGAGCCATATCAACAACAAAGTATGCACCAACGCTCTTTGCAATATGAGCAAAGCGTTCAAAATCAATAATTCTCGGATAGGCAGAAGCACCTGCAATAATCATCTTCGGCTGGCATTCCTTCGCCTTTTCTTCAAGCTTATCATAGTCAATACGATGTGTTTCAGCGTCAACGCCATAAGGAACGATATTGTAGTAAGAACCCGAAATATTAACAGGGCTGCCGTGAGTAAGATGGCCACCCTCACTGAGGTTCATGCCCATAACTGTATCGCCCGGTTTTACAAGGGCAAAATAAACTGCCATATTTGCAGAAGCTCCGCTATGCGGCTGAACGTTTACATGGTCAGCACCAAAGAGCTCAAGAGCGCGTTCCTGAGCGATGCGCTCAACAACATCAACACACTCACAACCGCCGTAATAGCGCTTTCCCGGAAGACCCTCTGCATACTTGTTTGTAAGAACTGTTCCTGCTGCTGCAAGAACTGCAGGGCTAACAAAGTTTTCAGATGCGATAAGCTCTATATTTCCGCGCTGTCTTGAATACTCAGACTCAATCGCATTACCAACAGAGGCATCATACTGTTTCAAAAACTCAATATTTTCTTTAATCATATGTATTCTCCTAAACTTATTTTTATTTATTATATCCTTTTTTCGACATAATTTCAATAGCTTGCACTTCTTCTTTTTTCTTTTTGAGAAAGGAGAGCTTTGTTTCCGAAACCACAATGGCACAAAACACAAGAGCGAAACCAAAAACCGTCCTGAATGTAAGATTTTCTCTTCCCAGAAGGCCCGAAATCAGTGTCCCGAGAACAGATTCGAGTGTAAGGAGCAACGCCGCGGTTGAGGGCTCGGTATATTTCTGTCCGAAGTTCTGCAAGAGGAGAGCTGCGGCCGTGCAGAAAACGCAGAGATAAAATACTGCCGGAACAACCTCCGGAACAACCTGTTTAGGAACTCCTTCAAAAGCAAAAGTCGCTATCCAGAAAATCACGGCAGCTCCCGCAAACTGGAGCACCGTCATAACAATCGGGTCGTTATCCTCACCGAACTTTGCAACCGCAACCATATGGCAGGCAAAAAAGAAACCGCCGACGAGAGTAAGCGCATCTCCCCTACTCATTGTAAAGTTGCGATTTAACGAAATAAAGCCTATTCCCGCGATACAGACAAACGCAGCGATCAGATTCCATTTGTCCGGTTTTGACGCACCCGTCACCCAGGCTATGAACGGAACAAGCACGCAGTAAAAAGCCGTAAGAAAAGCATTTTTACCGGGTGTAGTCTCCATAATACCGAGAGTCTGGAAGAAGTATGCACCAAACAGACATGCACCGATAACCGCACCCTGCAAAAGCATTTTGGGAGTTATATTCTTCATTCTTTTAAAGAATATAATTGAAAGGAGGATGAATGCGCCTGTAAACCTGATCGCCATAAGGTAATTCGGTGTGATGAGGTTAACCGCATCTTTAATTATAACAAACGAGCTTCCCCAGATGATTGTTGCCAGCACTATTGCGAGCTTTGCGAGTGTTGATGTTTTTTTCATAGACAAAACCTCTTCAGGTTAAATTTAACTCACCAAATGATTATAACAGATTCGACATATAAATTGCAACTAATATAAAAACCCTCTCGAGAAATGCACTAAACACCCATTAGCATAAGTTCAAAAAATGCTTGTCATAGCACAAAAAATTACCTCAGAGGTGATATTATCACACCTCCGAGGCTTTCAAAGCATTAACTTTTCAAAATAAGGTTGACAAAAAGCACGCCCCTTCTTGTCCGTCTTGAAGTTATGTATAATTTTTGTTTAAGATTACATTCTTTATTTTATTATACAAGACAGTAAAAACAATGCTCGCTGTCATAACAACAACAAAAGGAATAATGGTTTGTACAAAATCTGTGGTATCGTACGACTCAAATCCCAAAGTAGTTTGTCCTGCCCGATAAATGACTCTAATCAGATAATGTGTTGACATTATGTAAAATGAATTTAATCCGCAAAATTTTAGCAACTTACTTCTTTTCAGCAAAACAGCAGCTGCTAAAACCCCTATAGTTCCGAATATTCCTGAAGCATAAAGCAGAAAACCGTTATTCAGTGTCTTTGAGCCTAATGAAACCTTACCATTTAAATACACCAACGGAACAATCAGTATTGCGCACACAATCATTGTTGTAACTGATATTAACGTTTTATGTTTACTGCACTCCACTTGTTGTATGGCGTTTTTCACTTTACTTTGCATCAAATTCCCCAATGCATAAAACCCTAAAGCAAACAATGCCGAATCCAAGCTCCACGGTAGAAGCTTATTATTAAACGGCAGATATCCGGATTCTAGCAACCATCCAAAAAACGTCAACAGACAACAAATAATAACTATATTCCTTCTTCGCATTTTAGAAATAAAATAATACATAATTTCAACAGCAAATAAACACGGCACAAACCAAAGCGGAGCATTTGCAACCTTACTGGAGCCTTGTGATAAAAACATTTGTAAAAAGTATTCATAAATTTCGTGAAAGACCGCAGTCGAAAAACCTACACCAACAACTCGCAGCACAAACACTATAAGAAGCGAACCAAGATAGAATAATATATATGGACATATCAGAGTTTTTGCTCTTCGTTTTATATAATGCGGAAACGAAGAATACTTTTCTTTATTGTAAAGTATACCGGAAATTATAAAGAACAACGGCATATGAAAAGAATATATGTACTTCAAAAGAAACGGCGTATAATTCACGTGTGCCCACACCACAAAGAACATACCTATTCCTTTGGCAATGTCCAACGCCTCAATTCTTCCGGTTTGTAATGGCAACTCTGTTTCCGATACCATTTTAGTTGACACAAAATCACTCCAAGCATTTTTATTATTTTGAATTTACACATACAAAAGCTCTCCGCTCGTATGTCATCCGGTCCATCAAAATCAATCTAAATTTTTAATTTTATTTTTAATATCCGTTGTTGATATACCTTTAGTATACGGCAAATACTCAATAGATACCCCCAAAGGTTCAAATTCCTTTTCCGTTTTTAAGTATCTTTCCGAGCCCTTCCAATCGTCACCGGAAAACAGAACATCAAATTTATGTGTTTTCAACAACAATAACTTGTCGTCTGTTTGTTCAAAATTCACAAGAACCGCTTTGTCGACACATTTTAGCGCGCCTATAAGACGCACTCTGTCCTCTTGGCAGATAACAGGTTCTTTTTTCTTTATGTTTCTGACATAATCATCATCACAAATAGCAACAATCAATTCTTGACATTGCGCCTTACATCTTTCCAACAAGTTAAGATGCCCGGTGTGAAACATATCAAAAACACCGACAGTAATGCCTGTTTTATATCTTTTCATTTATAACCCTTCTTTCAATCTTTTAAATACACTTTATTAGAATGATGCGTCACCTGTTTTTCTTTCGGCGGCAAGGCCATGTAATCCCCGTACATCTTCTTCAAAATTTCATCATATCCAACAGGTGCTTTAAACTCACATCCTTCAAATTCCATATTAACAGTATCGTTATACCATTCTTTGGGATTTCGGTTGTTAATGCTGTTATATAAGGAATCTGTTGCACCTATATATTTACAGCTTTCATAACTAAATTTTTTGTTTATCTTTGCGATTTTCTTCATAATATTCTTTGCATTTAATAAGTTAGCATATGTCCTGGAAAGAAATGAAGCAATTTTAGCTTTTAACGAAAGTCGTTTTATATCAAATATTGTATAATGAAAATATTTTAATAAGCGTTGTTTCTTCTTATAATATTTTTTAAACTCTTTTTCACATTCAGGCTGGCCATCCAGCGGAAAAACATCAATATCAATCCCCAGTTCCTTGCCTGTTTTATATTTTATTCCCTTCTCACACTTAATTGTCCGTGTATCAATCACCTTCACAACTGAATGCTTCGACATATCCTCAGCAGGAGCTATGGCCTTGTATATGTCATTCTTATAGGTTCTGATAAATATATCATAGTCGGGGCGTGGCATCTGAATGTCAATATCATCATCCCACGGAATAAACCCCTTATGTCTGACCGCACCTATGAGCGTTCCGTAAGCGAGAAAGTACCGCAGACCATTTTCATCACAAAATTCCGCCACATTTTTCAAAATATCCAACTGAAATTGTTTGTTTTCTTCGAGAGATAATTCACGCATGAATAACTCCTCCTTTTTCCATACACGAAATTTACTAATTAATAATATGCAGCTATATTTCCACTTTGCAAAATCGGTATATTTTTCAACTATTTATACATTAATTATAACATATTCGTTATTATATTACAACAAAAAGTTCACAAACGCAAGAGCAAACACGGACAAATACAAGGCGAAGGCTCGTATATCGAAAAGACAAGGCTTAATACATATTTTGACGAAAACACAGTTGAACCGCATTGTATTTCTGCGAAAAGCGCCCCTGATGCGAAATGCATCAGGGGTGCTGAAGTTTCTTATTCGTCTTCTTCGAGATATGCCTTGCGCTCTTCTATAATCTTCTGCTGAACATTGAACGGAGCATCCTCATAACGCTCAAAAGCAAATTCGAATGAGCCACGTCCCTGGGTCATTGAGCGAAGGTCGATTGTGTAGCTATTCATCTCCGCCATCGGAACCTCAGCTTCAACGATTGAAACGCCGTCTCCCTGAGGATTCATACCAAGAACTCTGCCACGGCGCTTGTTAAGGTCACCGATAACATCACCCATGTAAGTCTCAGGAACATAGACCCTAAGGCTTCCGATCGGCTCAAGAAGAACGGGGTCAGCCTGTGGGAGACCTTCCTTATATGCGAGGTTTGCCGCAACCTTGAATGCCATTTCAGAAGAGTCAACATCGTGGTATGAGCCATCAACAAGCGTTGCTTTGAGGTTAACAACCGGGAAACCAGCAAGAACGCCCTTCTTTATGGAGTCACGAAGGCCCTTCTCAACCGCCGGGAAGAAGTTCTTCGGAACTGCGCCGCCGACAATCTTCTCTTCAAATATGAGGTCCTCAACATCTCCGGGCTGGAACTCAATCCACACATCACCAAACTGACCATGACCACCGGACTGTTTCTTATGCCTGCCCTGAATCTTGACCTTTTTGCGAATCTTTTCGCGGTAAGCAACTCTCGGCTCTGCAAGGTCGACATCGACATTGAAGCGAGCTTTTAACTTTGAGCAGAGAATGTCAATATGCATATCGCCGTACCCCGTGACAACGAACTGACGGGTTTCGGAGTTGTTGACTGTTTTGAATGTGACGTCTTCCTCTGCAAGACGCGCAAGACCTGATGCAATCTTCTCTTCGCCGCCCTTTGCCTTTGGGTTGACAGCGAGTGAGTATGTCGGAGTCGGGAAGTTGATGCCGTAGAGGTGAACGGGATTTGACTGAGAGCAGAGCGTATCACCCGTTCTTGCATCTGCAAGCTTTGCAACCGCGCCGATGTCGCCCGTTGAAATTTCGGTTGCATCAGTGCGCTTTTTGCCGATTACGTTGTAGATATGACCAAGCTTTTCGGTTTCGCCTGTTCGCGGGTTAAAGAGAGTCATATCGCTCGTGATCTTGCCCGAAAGAACCTTGAAGTAGGAAACCTTTCCGTACTGGTCAGAAACAGTTTTGAAGATAATCGCGAGCGGGTCCTTAGCATCGCCTACAGTAATTTCAACAAGCTCGTTATCAGCATTGACCGCAAAATCCTTCGGCGCATCAATCGGGCACGGAGAATATCCGACAAGGCCGCGGAGAAGCGCAAGGCTTCCGATGCCGGTATATGCTGAGCCTGTGAATACAGGAGCGAGAGTACCTTCCATAACGCCGCGCTTTACGCCGTCCATATATTCTTCGATAGTGAACTCTTCACCTGCAAAATATTTTTCCATATACTCCTCGCAGGTTTCAGCAACACTTTCTGCAATCTGCGAGCGAACCATAAGAGCCTTTTCCATACACTGCGGCGGAATCGGCATTTCAACTGCGGCGCCGTCTTTGAGCTCGTATGCCTTCATCGGAATAAGGTCGATAATACCGATGATTTTTTCATCTACGATTGCAGGAATAACCATCGGGCAGACAGAAACGCCGAACTTCTCACGAAGCTGCTCGTAGACCGTATAGTAGCGCGCGTTCTCCTCATCTATTTTCGATATGTAGAACATGCGCGGCATTTTCTTTTCGTTTACCTTCTTCCACGCAAGCTCTGTTCCTACCTGAACTCCCGTTTTTGCGGTACATACGATGATTGCCGCATCGGCAACGCGCATAGCCTGATGAACTTCTCCAACAAAATCGAAGTAACCCGGAGTGTCGATAAAGTTGAATTTATGGTCATAAAACTCGACAGGAACTATCGAAGCCGAAACGCTGAACTTCCTTTTGATTTCTTCAGCGTCAAAGTCTGAAACCGTGTTCCCTTCTGAGACCTTACCGAGACGGTCTATATTTTTTGTCATGTAAAGCAAGCTTTCAACAAGTGACGTTTTACCGTCACCGCCATGCCCCAACAGACACAAGTTTCTTATCTTTTCAACGGGATATGCTTTCATTTGCTTCTACTCTCCTTTTCTAACGAGTGGTTAATTGTTCGCCTAAATGTTAAGCAAATATTAACTTTAACTAAATTATATAATATTCAAAAAGAAAATACAAGAAAAATTTTGTGCAATATGCAATTTTTTTCGAAATTAATTTGCCTCTTTTTGACACTTTCACCAAAGAAAGAATAAAGAGTAAAAAGCACGGGCATATCACTATAAAAATGATATGCCCGTGAATAAATTTTATTATATTATGCTTTGAGTTTCTCGATGCTTTCGTCGATGTTTGCCATAAGAGCCGTTACCTTTGCAAGCTTTTCACGCTCTGCTTCAACGACTGTGGCGGGAGCCTTTGCAACAAAGCCTGCGTTGCTGAGCTTTCCGTTAATCATATTGAAGTCTTTCTCTGCTTTTTCACGTTCTTTTGTCAGGCGGGCAATTTCCGCAGCCGTATCAATAAGCTCATTCATCGGGATAAAGAGCTTTGCAGACTGGGTTACTACCGAGACCATCTTGGATGTATCCTCAACACCATTTGTAAGAACAACCTCAGAAGCTGATGCAAGCTTTTTGAAGAATACACTTCCAAGGCCGAACACCTTTTCTGCCGCAGAGTCATCCGGAACAACGATGAGCTGCGCTTTTTTAGACGGGGCAACATTCATCTCTGCGCGGCGATTTCGGATACTTCGGATTGCCTGCATAAGGATTTCCATATTATCCCCGTCTTCCTTAAAGGAGAGCGTATCGCTGTATTCAGGCCACTTCGAAATCATTATCGACTCACCTTCGTGCGGCAACGTCTGCCAGATTTCCTCGGTGATAAACGGCATGAACGGATGGAGAAGCTTCAATGTATTTGAAAGGACATAGCAGAGAACCTTCTCAGCAGTCTCACGGCTTTTATCCTCAGCATCATCCGAAAGGCGCGGCTTAACAAGCTCAATATACCAGTCGCAATAGTTATCTCTGATAAACTCCTGGAGCTTCTGCGCTGCAATACCGAGTTCAAACTTGTCTATATTGTCCGTAATTTCAGAAACAAGAGTGTTGTACTTTGAAAGAATCCACTTATCCTCCATCTGAAGGTCAGAAATCTCCGGAAGCTCACACTTGTCGATTCTGAGATTCATCATAACGAAACGGGAAGCGTTCCAGATTTTGTTGGCAAAGTTGCGGTTTGCCTCCACTCTTTCGAGATTAAACCTTGTGTCGTTTCCGGGAGAGTTTCCGGTTACGAGAGTAAATCGGAGCGCATCTGCGCCAAACTCCTCAATAACTTCAAGCGGGTCAATACCGTTATTCAAGGACTTCGACATTTTTCTTCCAAGCGCATCACGAACTATACCGTGAATAAATACGGTTTTGAACGGCTCAAGCTTTAAGTGCTCCATACCGGAGAAAATCATTCTTGCAACCCAGAAGAAGATAATATCATAACCCGTGACCATAACAGAGGTCGGGTAGAAATAATCAAGCTCAGGAGTTTTTTCCGGCCAACCGAGAGTTGAGAACGGCCAGAGAGCTGATGAGAACCACGTATCAAGAACGTCCTCCTCCTGGCGAAGGTGCGCGCTTCCGCACTTCTCACACTTTGTCGGGTCTTCTCTTGAAACATTGACATGGCCGCAATCCTCACAATAGAATGCAGGGATTCGGTGGCCCCACCAAAGCTGGCGTGAGATGCACCAGTCATGAACATTCTCCATCCAGTTTGTATAAATCTTCGAAAAGCGATCCGGAACGAACCTGACCGTACCGTCATTTACGACACGGAGAGCCTCCTCTGCAAGCGGGCCCATCTTAACAAACCACTGCTTGGAGGTAAGCGGCTCGACAACCGTGCTGCAACGATAGCACTGACCGACATTGTGCTTATGCTCGCGAATTTCAAGAAGGAAGCCTTCTGCTTCAAGGTCTGCAATAAGCTGTTTGCGAGCCTCGTACCTTTCAAGGCCGCAGTACTTTCCGCCGTTCTCGTTGATGCAGCCATGCTCGTCAATAACAAGAATTTCTTCAAGATTATGGCGTTTCCCCACCTCAAAGTCATTCGGGTCATGGCATGGCGTAATCTTAACACAACCTGTCCCGAAATCGCGTTCAACATATTCATCTGCGATAACCGGAATTTCTCGGTTGATAATCGGAAGAATCAGCGTTTTGCCGACAAGGTGCTGATATCTCTCATCATCAGGATGAACCGCAACCGCAGTATCACCCATCATGGTTTCCGGACGGGTAGTTGCTATTACGACATATTCGTCAGAGTCCTTAACAGGGTATCTGATATGCCAGAAATGCCCATCCATCTCGCTGTATTCTACCTCAGCATCAGAAAGCGCAGTTGTGCAGTTGGGACACCAGTTGATAATGCGGTTACCCTGATATATAAGGCCTTTTTCGTAAAGACGCACAAAAACCTCACGGACAGCTCTTGCACAAACATCGTCCATTGTGAAGCGAGACCTCTCCCAGTCGCAAGATGCGCCCATCTTCTTCTGCTGCTCAACAATTCTGTTGCCGAATTTATTCTTCCAATCCCATACGCGTTCGAGAAATTTCTCACGGCCGAGGTCGTGGCGCGTAAGCCCTTCCTCTTCGCGAAGAGCCGCCTCAACCTTAATCTGGGTTGCAATACCCGCATGGTCCGTCCCCGGAAGCCAGAGAGCAGAATAGCCTTGCATTCGCTTTGTTCTCGTCAGAACGTCCTGCAAGGTGCAATCAAGCGCGTGCCCAAGATGAAGCTGGCCCGTAACATTCGGAGGAGGCATTACGATTGAGAACGCCTTCTTCTTTTCATCTACTTCTGCACGAAAATACCCTTTCTGCTCCCACTCTTTATAAAGGCGGGCTTCAACGTCATGAGGGTTGTAAATTTTTTCAAGTTCCTTCGCCATTAAACTCAAACCTCCTTAAAAATAAAAAGCCCCATGCCAAAAGACATGGGGCGAAGCTGCAAACTCCGCGGTACCACCCAATTTTGGTGCCTATAAAGCACCCTCAAACAACGTATAACGGCGTTGTGGACCGATGAAGCTTACTCAGAACTTTTCAGCCTCACAGCTACGGGGTGACACGCCGAATCCCACCTGCCATGCTCCCAGCAACGCACAGCTCTCTTTGAGGTTTTCTGATACGGTTTTATCCCCATCATTGCTTTTCCAAAAAATTATACATTAACGGAAGTAAATTGTCAAGTGAAAAAGCTTTTTTGTTATTTTGCATATGTTTACAAACCAAAATTTTGAAAAAATTTTCAGTTTTTTTGTTGAAAAATTTTTCAAAAAAGTGTATAATACAGACAGATGTGAGCGAGGGAGGGAATCCATTGTACAGCATTGGAGACACAATTGTTCACCCTATGCACGGTGCCGGAACAGTTGACAATATCACCACGCGAAATATTGGCGGCAAAGAGCTTGAATACTATATTCTCAAGCTCTCTACAAATAATATGACGATTATGGTACCGGTTTCTACAAGCGAAGAAATCGGAATTCGCAATGTTATCAGTGCTACTGAGGCTGATGAGCTTCTTTCCCTTATCCCAAAATTGGAAATTGAGGATACTTCAAACTGGAACAAGCGATATCGTGAAAATGCCGCAAGAATAAAGTCCGGAGATCTCAGCGAGGTTCTCTCGGTTATTAAGTCCCTCTCCTTTCGGGAACGCAAGCTGGGCCTTTCAACAGGCGAGCGCAAAATGCTTCACTCTGCCCGCCAGATTCTCTTTTCCGAGCTCGTTCTCGCAAAAGGTATTTCCTATGAAAGTCTTGAAACGCAGGTTGCCGAGCTCCTGGCCGCTTCATTTAAAAACGAATAAATTGCTTTACACTTTCCTTTGTGTTACAATATAGCTGTTTGAATCCGAAATTCAAACAGCTTTTACATTAATTTCCGCGAGGTGTCACCATGCCTTTTGAGAAAAAATCCAGAAAAACATGCGTTGCAATTCTCCCCGCCGCCGGCTCTTCAACAAGGATGAAACAGGATAAGAGCAAGCTTTTTTGCGAAATCTGCGGAATTCCGGTTATCGTTATCACACTCAGAGCATTGCAAGCTTCCCCTGTTATTGACGAAATTATCATCCCGACACGCCCGGATATGATTGCCGAAATCAGTAAACTGTGCAAAGAAAATGATATAACTAAGGTTTCAGCAGTTATCTCCGGAGGCGAAACAAGAACAAAATCAGTTTTGAACGGTGTTTTGCATGCGGGCGGAAAATTTGACCTTGTCGCTATACATGACGCGGCACGCCCGTTTGTTTCCGCAGAAATTCTTGAAAAGACCTATATCGCAGCTTCAAAATACAATGCATCGGCTCCGGCAGTTCCGGTTAAGGACACCATAAAAGAAGCTCAGGGCGGAATAGTTACGCGCACCGTTGCGAGGGATACTCTTTCAGCAATTCAGACTCCGCAGATTTTTGATTCGCAACTTATTTGTGCAGCGCTGAGCCTTGCAGAGCGCGAAAAAACAGCTATTACGGATGACTGCTCTGCCGTTGAGGCAATGGGAATGCGCGTTGTTCTCACTCCCGGTGATTACTTCAACATAAAAATAACTACCCCTGAGGACTTAATTTTCGCAGAAGCTATCTACAACAATTTGAACAGGAGATGATATTATGCGGATAGGACACGGATATGATGTTCACAAGCTTGTTTTCGAGCGGCGGTTAATTCTCGGCGGAGTTGCTATTCCTTACGAAAAGGGGCTCTTAGGGCACAGCGATGCTGATGTTCTTTTGCACGCAATTTCCGATGCTCTCCTCGGCGCTGCGGCACTCGGTGATATAGGCAAACACTTCCCTCCTGATGATCCTGCTTTTCTCGATGCTGACAGCCTTGTTCTTCTCAAAAAGGTTGGAGAGTTTATAAAGAGCAACGGCTATTCAATTTCAAACATTGATGCAACAGTTATTGCACAAAAGCCAAAGCTTGCCCCGTATATTGAAGAAATGCGGAAGAATATCGCATCCGCTCTTGACCTCTCCATTGAGCAAGTCAGCGTCAAAGCGACGACTGAAGAAGGGCTCGGATTCACCGGAAACGGAGAAGGTATTTCCACCCACGCCGTTGTTCTGATTGATTAAATGATTGCAAGTCCTATTAAACAATGGGACTTGCAAATTTTTATGCCCGCCTGAGTAAAATGAGTGTATCAAAACAGGCGGTGATATTATGTTTCTTGCTTCGTCTCTTGCTTTTATCTTTGCAAACTGCATTTTTCTTATTCTCAGCCTTTCCTCAAGTTCATTTCCAAACCCTCTCTCGCCAAAGGAAGAGAGCGAGTACTTTGAAAAGCTCGCAAACGGCGATGAATCCGCGCGAAATATTCTCATAGAAAGAAATCTCCGGCTTGTTGCTCACGTAATAAAAAAATATTACACCTCACCGCAAGAACATGAAGACCTCATTTCAATAGGCACAATCGGGCTTATTAAAGCCGTAAACACTTATAAACCTTGTAAAGGCACTCGGCTTGCCACATACGCCGCAAGATGCATAGAAAATGAGATACTGATGCATTTTCGGGCAACGAAGAAGCTTAGTGTTGAGGTTTCTCTTTCCGACTCTCTTGACACAGATTCTGACGGAAACTCCCTCTCACTTATAGATGTTATAAGCAGCGAGGATATAAGGCTTGACCGAGTGGAGAATACCGATACCGAAGAAGCTTTATATAATCTTGTGAATACGTGTCTTGAACCGCGCGAACGTGAGATAATTATTCAGCGCTACGGGTTATATGATGTTACACCGAAAACGCAACACGAGATTGCAAAAAAATGCAATATCTCACGCTCTTATGTCAGCAGAATTGAAAAAAGAGCACTTGAAAAGCTTTATGAAGCGTTTTCAAAATAAGAAGAGCATACCTCGTATGCTCTTCTTATTTTGAAAATTCACAACCGCAGTATTGTTGTCTGTAAATCCCAAGCTCGCGCGAGAGTTCAACCGAGCGTTTATATCCCTCACGCTTTTTAAAATCGGCAATAAGAAACGGGACACCACTTGATGCCGAAAGCTCTTCCCCTATTGCATTTATCAGCCCTGCATTCTTGTGAGGGCTTACAGAGAGAGTTGTGGCAAAGCAGTCGAAACCCATCTCTTTTGCAAGCCTTGCAGTTTCCGAAAGCCTTAGGCTGAAGCAGACTTTGCACCTTGCACCACCCTCCCGCTCTTCTTCAAGGCCTTTTACCTTTTCTTCGAACTCCGAGTGCTCATACCCATTACAGATAATTTCAACAGGTCGTGATATTTTGAGTTTTTTGATTACCTCACACTGTGCTGAAAGCCTTTTTTCAAACTCCTCCTCCGGAAAAATGTTGGGATTATAAAAAAGCAGCGTTATATCAAAAAACTTCGTCAGATATTCAAGAACATACGTGCTGCACGGTCCGCAACAGCTTTGCAAGAGAAGCCTGGGTACTTTTCCGCCGGCTGTCATTTCATCTATTTTTTCATCACACAGAAGCTGAAAATTAGTTTTCATTTCCTCACCTCTGCATAGCATATTGCTTTTCGCTCCCGTTTTCGATTACGGTTACCGAATCCTTTGAGTTGATATAGAATACTACATTTTCACCAAATTGGGTTATACCGAGTTCAGAAAGAGTTACATCCTCACCGTCACTCTGTCTGAAATTGCAATACACAACCTCATCTGTATCATCTGAAACCGATTTGAATACAGCAAAGGTTTCATCCATATATATAAGCTCAAGCTTTCTTCCCTTTTGCCTCTCCGATTCCACACGCTCTGAAACCATGGTGCTGTACGGTGTATCAGACGCAAACGAAGTCTCCCCATTGAAGCTACTCTTGGCATACGCCTCTGGCATCGCTCTTGCAATACTGATTTCACTTTCTCCAACAGAAGCGCCATCAATTGTCAGAGCTTCATTTTCAACATCCGACAATAATCCTCCTGCACCAAGCGCAATGCAGATTGCAGCACACGCTGCAACCGGCGCAAGGATTTTGATATATGGGACTTTTTTTGCAACAGGCTTACGGCTTTCTTCTATGGCAGATTCGACAATTTTATTTAATTCGGGCGGAATTTCTATAGAATTATAAACTTGCTTTGCTTTATACAGCTTATCCATTTATTCCGCCTCCTCATAAAAAATTTTTAACTTTTTCAGCGCGCTGTATAGACGCGTTTTTACGGTATTGATATTTGTAGAAGTAATTTTTGAAATTTCTTCAAGCGACATATCTTCAAAAAACCGGAGAACAACTATCGTTTTCAGTTGTGGCGGCAAATGATTTATTGAGTCGTATATCCCGTCATCACGGTCATACGCCTCTTCACGGTATATCCGGACAGGCATTTCTTCATCAGCAACAGCAATCTCCCGCTTATGCTTTTTGAGATAGGCATAAACCTCGTTTAAAAGAACGCGGTAAAACCATGAATTTATGCTTGAAATATTTCTTATGTCTGAATGTTTTTCAAGTGCTTTGCAAATGGCGTTCTGCACAATATCAAGAGCTGCCTCCCTCTCCTTTGTATAGCTGAAAGCAAGGCGGTAAAACTTCTCCTGATTTTCGGTTATGTATAAGACAACCTTATTGTAGTTTTCTCCTCTTTCCATAACAACGTCCTCTGCATCTGTCTTTTAGATGAAATATACTTCAAAAAAGTTTTAAAATTTTTATTTTTTCTTAATATTGTTTTTCTTCCCCAATATATGGTATTATTATAATAACCAATGCAGGAGGTTTTGTCAATGCGAATAGTAGGGATTGATTACGGTGAAAAAAGAATAGGAGTTTCCTACTCTGACATAAGTGGAACCCTTGCAGGAGAAAGCTTTACAATCTTTGTTACCAATACGAAAAAGGCCCTGGAAGAGCTTTGCGAGAGCATACTCTCGCACAATACTTCTGAAATAGTTTTAGGGTATCCGAAGCATATGAACGCCGACATTGGTGACCGTGCAAAAAAAAGCGAGGAGCTTGCTGAATTTCTCCGAGAAAAAACAAATCTGCCCGTCATCCTGTGGGACGAGCGATGTACAACAGTTGATGCACACAGAATTCTCTCCGAAACCGGATATCACGGAAAGCGCCGTCGCGAAAAGGTGGATTCCGTTGCCGCATCTATTATTCTTCAGAATTACCTCGATTTCAAAGCAATCCAAAACAGAAAATAGTTAAATCTGGCTGTGGCAAGTTCAGGCTTTCCACAGCCAGATTTTGTTTTATGACAATAATTCTTCTTTTAGCTCTACGTCTTTTCAGTTGAAATTATAAAAAAGACCTCACTTTTGAAAAAATGAGGTCTTTCTATGGTGCACCTGACTGGACTTGAACCAGCACGTCATCGCTGACACCAGAACCTGAATCTGGCGCGTCTGCCTATTCCGCCACAGGTGCATTTAACGAGAAGTATTATAGCACAGAAAAATCAAACTATCAACCTTTTTAAAA
>JAZRPO010000012.1:0-8284 GCA_045649265.1 Eubacteriales bacterium | reverse complement strand
ACTTTCGCGACCGAGTATTGATTATATCACACACACCACGCATTGTCAACACTTTTTTTCGCCTTTTTTTAAGCTTTTTTCGTGCCCCCTCGCGTGAGGTGCTTTAATAATATACCACTTCTCACCCTCCTTTGTCAACACTTTTTTCGCTTTTTTTTCAAATTTTTTTAGTTTTGACATTTTGCCCAATTTAACATCTTTCTTTGCAGTGTTGCTTTGTTCTTTTTGTGCATATCCGCGACACTTGATTTTGCTGTATATTATATATGTAAATTGTTAAATTTATACACCGGAGAGAAAATATTCTCTCCGGTGTATTCTTCATTTGCTGTGAGGCGATTTTATCAGCTTTTTAGTTTTCGAATGAGAAGATTCTTATAATCTCGCCCTCTTCAAGCTGGATAATTGCGTTGAAGTCGCCCTTTGCAAGTTCCTGATTTCGCGGAACTGTCACAAGATGTGTGCCGACATATTCGCCGTCATTGATTGTGATTATCTTGTGGCCGTCATCTGAGAGAAGGATTGAGTTTGTTTTATCAACATCAAGTCTGCCGTCGCTTCCGAGTTCATGAGCTGACTGTGAGCTGTAATAAACAAATCTGTTTCCGATAATGTCTGCCGCATTTACATAGTAGAGACCTGATGTCTTGCCCTGCGGATCAACATCCATATCAGACTTCTGTCCGCCATGAGAGCTGATAGCCGAAACCTTGCCCTCTGCATCGAGCGCATATCTTACCATAGTGCCGCTTTCGTAGTTCTCAATATTACCTATATAGCCTGCGCTCTCAGTAAAGATTGAGTTGTTGTTGAGGTCTGTTACATCATCAATTG
This sequence comes from Eubacteriales bacterium, assembly GCA_045649265.1. Lineage (GTDB taxonomy): Bacteria > Bacillota > Clostridia > Oscillospirales > JAAYXM01 > SIG480. The sequence goes on along the minus strand of JAZRPO010000012.1, from coordinate 7,450 downwards.
ATGTTGTTTCAATCATGCCGTCTTCGCCGATAAGAACGAACTTTGCATACGCTGAGCCTGTTGCAACATTGTACATCTGCTTTGCAGATACTACATATGCAATGCTGTCAGTGCTCTTGTACGTGATGTTCTCAAGGCTGTCGCCGTGTGTTATTGCTGCCGCAACAACTGAGCTTGAATAACCGCTTGTGCTTACAACAGCACTTCCGAGCGCCTTGTTCTGCAGAGCGTTCTCGATTCTGAGACCGTTAATTCCCTTTGCAGTTAAGTCAACGAGGCTTGAAAGCTTATATGCCCTTGCCTTGACCGGCTTGTAGCTCTCGTCGGTGTAGTTGCCGCTGACGTCACCGTAGAGAACGAAAACGATTGATGAATCGTCGCCGTAGTAGCGCTTGCCGTCAACAGAAACTGAGCCGTCTACAATCTTGTATTCCTTTTCACCTGTCGGAGCTCGGAGGCTTGAAGCTGATTGCAGCGACTTAAAGTCCTGATGAGAAAGGTCAACTGTGCCATCCTCACGGAAGGAGTACTCTACAACCCATCCGAAACGTGCGTTGTTTGCATAGTCCTGAGCACGGTCATTAGACTGGTGGTTCGGAGTAGAAGCGTACTTAGTGTAGAACTTTCCTATTTTATACGTTCCCTCTGTGTTGTCTGCAAAACCGAGCTTTACATATGCCGCATCAAGCTTTTCATCGTAGCTTGAATTGAGGATTACCGCATAGTTACCTGAACTGTGCTCTTCCTCGGATGTTTCAATATCAAGGATTGTATTGCCTAAGACACGATAGATGGTCCCGGCCTTCATTGCATCCTTGTTCTCGGTGTAGAAGTTGGAAAGTGAGCCGTAGGTCTGTATCTGGCGGTTGAGGTTCTCATCGGCAAAGTAAGTTTTACCTGCGATTGTTACAGAGCCGTCTTCGTTGATGCTTTCAAGAGCGCCACGGACATCTTCCGTCTTTTCAACATTGAGCTTGCCGTCTGCGAAGTAGTAAACTACATAGTCATCACGTGCAATCTCACCCTTTAATACTACATCCTCTAAATCAAGAGTTCCGACCTTGGGAAGAGTTATTGTTTTCTTTGACTCGCTGATAGCAGAAACCTGGCCGAAGGCAATGGAGTCTGCATCGTTATGGGTCTTGAAGATATATGAGAAGGTTTTTCCGCCGTCAACCGATACGAAGCGGTAGTTTGCAACAGAACCCTTGCCCATTGACTGGAAGAAGCTATCGTTACCGTTGGGGTGTGAGAAGCTTCCCGCATCACGGAGAGATGCGTTTGCCGCATACGCAAACGGAGTGAAGTCATTGGCCTCATCCTTGTTCCAAAGCTCGTTGTAGTTAACGTTCTTTGCAACCTTGTTTGCATTTGACGAAGCCTTTACCTGATATTCCTTGCCGTCAACGGTAAAGGAGATATAAGGAGTGATAAGAGCTGAGCTCTGTGACTCGCCATTCGGCATAATTTCAACATTCGCTGCCGGAACATTGAAAATCTTAGTGTCGGAATTTACGATTACGTTTCCGATTACCTCAACGTTGTTGTATGCAAGGCTTGCATCACTTGCATCAGCCTTGAAGTAAACATCGACCTTTGCGCCGAGAAGCTCATCGGAAACCGGGCGGTCAATCTTGATTGTTGCACCGGTGATTGACCCGTTTGAGTTGCGTGTTTCATAATAAATGATGCTCTCATCAGAGTCCTTTTCCGTTACAGCGATTGCCGGTCCGTTCTCGACCTTGATTTCCTCGCCGTTTGCATCATTTGTGATTGCGTAGTTGTTGTTGGCAACCACGATACCTGTTACGTGTTTGAGGCCCATTACCTGCTCGCCGAGAGTCTGGTTTTTCTCGCCGTTAAGTGCATTAAACTGTGAGCCTATTCCGGTTATCGGGCTATATACGAATACCGGTGCGAAGATTGCATTTCGCATGAGCTTTGCAACGAGCTGGCGTGATGCCGGAGCTGTTGGATCGCCGCTCCAACCTTCAAAGAGACCAAGCTCCATCGCCTTTGCAACAGTGTTTGCAGACCAGTTTTTGCCCTTGAAACCTTCCTTGTCTGCGTTGCAACCGAGGATTACGAGAAGCATCTTGCTTGCCTCGGCAACCGTTACGTTTCCTTTGGGGTTAAACTTATTGTTCCCCACGCCGCTGACGATTCCCTGATTTTCACAGTAATTGATATATCCCTTTGCCCATTTTACGTTGGCGTCGTTTTCAACGTCTGTAAACGAGCTTTGCTGTCCTGCGAAAAGAGAGCCGTTATCGTCTTGGCCATATTTGAGCACGTATGCCATCTTGGCAAACTCTGCTCTTGTTATCTTGTCCTCGGGTCGGAAGCTTCCGTCGGGATATCCGCCGAGAACTCCGAGTTCAACGAGCATATTTACGTCATCCTGATATATCTCATCAATGTCAGCCGCATCGGTGAACCCTGCCGCACTTGCAAAAAGTGAGAATGAAAGCATAAACACAAGAGCAAGTGCAAGAACCTTTTTTAAGTTCTTCATGTGAGAATTCCTCCTTTGTTTTTTCAGGCTGTTTGCCTGTGACGATTGCTATGATAACGCATTTCGTTTTTAGAGTCAACGGTTTTCGACATCCTGTAAAAACGCAGAAAACATTCTGTCATATTTCGTCCTTATTGTGGAAGAAAACTAGTATTTTTTTCTAAATTTTTACTTTTTTGGAATTTTTTGTTATTGAAACGAATATCTCTCCGCCAGTGGCGCAACTTTAACAACATTATAATTAACTGTGATAAACTCTTTGTTGAAGAACATCTGATTTTTACATTGGCCATAAAGATTGCAAACGACAGGCAGCTTCTATCCGGGTAGATATTTTCTGCTTTTGAGCAAAAACAACGTAAAAAAAGAAAAAATCCCGAATTGGGATTTTTTCTTTTTAAGATGTATCTTATTTATTAATAACCAAAGTTTGGCACATCGACCCATGCTCGTGTCTTTGCAGATTCATATACGGTAAGTATAAGGTCAACAGCGCGTCTTGCGTCCCTTGCAGGTGCAATAAGGGGTTTGCCGCCAAGAATTGCATCAATAAAGTTTGACACTATCGCAAAGTGTGCTCCCATATCAAGATCCTCAGGGTCTGCACCAAAAACCTTAACATCATCCGAAAGCTGAATTGCTTCAACATTAAATTCGTCATCAGAAAGGCTCTTATAAAGCATTGTCTTGCCATCAGCAAAAACAATTGTTCCGTTTTTAAACTCAATTCTGATTCTCTCACACTCGGAGTTTGTCTCCGGAAAATGCGAGAGTGTTGTTCCCATGAGCGTACCGTGGGCACCGTTTTCAAATTCAAGCAGGGCACACGCCGTATCTTCAACATCAATATTTCTGCCCATTGTATCCGTAACTGCACATACACTTTTCACGCTACCCGCAAGATATATGAGAGCATCTATACCGTGGCTGCCCTGGTTCATCAAGCATCCTCCGCCATCAACAGCCTTCGTCCCTTTCCACTTGGACGAATTATAATATGTATGGCTGCGGTATCCTCTGTATTGAAATTCAACCATCAGCATATTCCCCAGCTCGCCTGAATCTATTACCTTTTTGGCATTAATAAGCCCGGACTGAGTGCGATTGGGGAATACACAGCCGAGAAGAATATTGTTTTTCTCAGCTGCATCTATCATTGCAGTCATCTTGTCTATCTCAACGTCAAGGGGTTTTTCACACAGTACATGTATGCCTTTATTTGCAAAATCAATTGAGCAGTCGGCATGATATGCACTTGGCGTACTTATGATTACCATATCAATCCCGCCTTGCGCCAACACCTCATGATAGTCGTTTGTTACAAACGGTATTCCAAATTTTTCTGCAAATTCTTTTGCCTTCTTTTCATTTGAACCATACACTACCGCGGCAAGATTTGCACGTTCATCATTTATAATAGCCTCTGCATGGCTGTGCCCTATCATGCCACAACCAACGAGTGCAACCTGAAGCTTTCCGTCTTTCATTGCACAAACTCCCTTATAAAAAATACTCTTCTTCGTGTAGTTTAAAGCAATTAGATAATTTTGTCAAGTTGGGCTAAAATTTTTGCAACAGGCTTCAAAGCCGAATCTTTTCACCTTTCGACATCTTGATTGATTTCTTTTTATATGGTAGAATACTAACGAAAAAGCTCGGAGGTGCACACGCCTTGAATATATCAGATTTTTTTAAAAATACTCCGCTCGCGCTCGCACCTATGGCAGGAGTTACGGATTCCGCTTTTCGAACGATCTGCAAGCGATACGGCGCTGACATAACCTTTTCTGAAATGGTGAGCTCGCGCGCGCTTGTTTATCAGGACAGCAAGACAACCTCTCTCCTCGCAAGAGCAGAGGATGAAGTTCCCTTTGCTGTTCAGCTTTTTGGAAACGACCCGGTATGCTTGCGAAAAGCCGCAGAGATCGCTCTTTCGCGCACCGGTGCCGATATTATTGATATCAATATGGGCTGTCCTACTCCGAAAATCGTAAAGGGGGGCGACGGCTCGGCGCTTATGAAAAATCCTGCACTTGCCGCAGATATTGTCCGCGAAATAAAGCGAGGTGTTAATGTTCCTGTCTCCGTTAAATTCCGCAAGGGCTGGGACGGCGGGAGCGTAAATGCTGTTGAGTTTGCAAAAGTTCTTGAAGATGCCGGCGCTGATTTCCTTACTATTCATGGCAGAACTCGCGTTGCGATGTATTCAGGGCGAGCAGATTGGGATATCATCCGCGAGGTTGTCGGGGCGGTCAGCATTCCGGTTATTGCAAACGGTGATGTTTTCTCGGCGGATGATGCTGTGAAAATGCGAAAATGGACCGGTGCAGCCGGAGTTATGATAGGCCGGGCAACCTTCGGAAATCCCTGGATTTTCTCTCAGGCTCGCGAAGCACTTAGCGGAAATCCGGTTTCCCCTCTTCCGCCACTTTCCGAGCGGCTTTCCGTGGCAGAGGAGCAAGTTTCACTTTCCGTTAAGGAAAAAGGCGAGCATATTGCAATGCTTGAAGCCCGTCGGCATATCGCATGGTATCTGCGAGGAGTGCGTGGTGGGAACGCTTATAAATTGCGTGTCTTTTCCGTATCAAGTATGATCGAGCTCCACAGGCTTTTAGAGGAAATAAAACACACTCTTAGATAAAAAGACTATCGGAAAACCGATAGTCTTTTTATCTAAGTTTATTCTTTCTATTATATTTTGGCATTTTTGAAATATCAGGTCTTTGGTTTACTCTGCAAACTTCTCTGCAGCTTCACTGTATTTATCCGCAACGGAAACCGCCTCGGCCATATTCTTGCCGCTTGCAAGAATATAAATCTTTATCTTTGGTTCTGTTCCCGACGGACGAACGATAAATGCCGTTCCGTCTTCCATTTCAAAGTAGATAACGTTGCTCCCTGAAAGAGGAAGCTCTTCTCCGAGATTTGTTTTTCCGGAGAGATAGTCGCGAACTCGCACAACCCTCACTCCTGCCAACATCTCGGGCGGGGTTTCGCGGAGGGATTTCATTTTTTCGTTCATTTTTGCAAGGCCTGTTACTCCGGGAAGAACAACATTAATTGTTCTTTCTTCGTATGCACCGTATTTTTCATATAACGCCTGCATTGCATCATAGAGCGTCATTTCCCGGGTTTTGTAATATGCCGCCATTTCAGCAATCATCATTGATGCGGTAACAGCATCCTTATCCCTGCAAAAATTGCCCATAAGATAACCGTATGACTCTTCATATCCGAAAATAAAATCGTCGCCGCCCTCTTGTTCGATTTTTTCGGCAATAAATTTAAAGCCTGTGAAGGTTTCAAAAAGCCTTACGCCGTTTTCCTCACAAACTCGCCTTGCCATTTCCGTTGTGACAATGGTTTTTACGGCATATGCGTTTTCGGGAAGAGTTCCTGCGCGCTTCTTTGCCGAGATGATATAGTCAAGGAGCAAAACTCCCATCTGGTTTCCCGAAATCGTTACATATTCTCCGTTACCGTTTCTTACGACCACTCCTACACGGTCAGCATCCGGGTCCGTCCCTATAATCAAATCCACATTTTCACGCTTTGCAATGGCAACAGCAAGAGCAAAACCCTCTTTGTTTTCCGGGTTCGGGCTTGCAACTGTTGGAAAATCACCATCGGGAATCATCTGCTCAGGAACACAGATTATATGTTTAAGGCCTATTCTTTCAAGAATTTCAGGAACGAGGCGATAGCCTGCACCGTGAAATGCGTTATAGACTATTTTAAAATCATCTGCAACAGACCTCACGGCTTCTCTGTTTATCGCACAGCCGAGAATATGAACGAGAAAAGCTTCGTCAACCTCCTCGCCTATTATTGTTATAAGCCCGCTTGACACCGCAGCATCAAAGTCAATTGTTTTTACACCTGAAAAAATGTCAGTTTTTTCAATCTCTTTCAGGACAATGTCAGCTTCCTTCGGCGGAAGCTGAGCACCATCTGACCAGTATACCTTATACCCATTGTATTCCTTGGGGTTGTGGCTTGCGGTTATGTTTATGCCTGCAATACATTCAAGCGCGCGGATTGCAAACGAAAGCTCAGGTGTCGGGCGGAGAGATTCAAAAATAAAAACCGGAATTTTGTTTGCCGCAAGGACGCTTGCCGCCTCTTTTGCAAAAACATCGCTGAAATGGCGGGAATCCATACATACAGCTACTCCCTTTTGCATAGTCTTTTTGCCCATTCCGCAAATGAGGTTTGCAAGGCCCTGCGTTGCCTGACGCACGGTATATACGTTCATTCTGTTTGTGCCGACCCCAAGAATCCCGCGAAGGCCGGCTGTTCCGAATTTGAGTGGTGAAAAGAACCTGTCTTCTATTTCCGTTTCATTATCCTTTATTGAAACGAGCTCTGCTTTGTCTCCTTCAGCAAGAGTTGGCTCTTGAAGCCATTTTTCGTATACTTCTCTGTATTTCATCTTTGTTCACTCCCTATTTGTGATATCCCGAACCCTCTTCGATTTTAAATGCGCGATATATCTGCTCCAAAACCATCACACGAGCCAGGTGATGCGGAAATGTCATTTCAGACATCGAAAGCTGCAGATCTGCGCGGGCTTTTACTTTTTCTCCAAGCCCATTTGAACCGCCTATTATAAAGCAGAGTTCAGATTTCCCCGAAACTTTTAGCCCTGAAAGCTTTTTGGAAAGCTCTTCGCTTGATAAGTGCTTGCCCTCTATACACATTGCGATTACATACGAAGCTTTTGGAATTTTTGCAAGGATGCGCACGCTCTCTTCTTCAAGCGCGAGCAAAGCCTCCGCCGGATTTCCGGCAGGCTTCTCCGCAAGCTCGACTATTTTCAGCTTGCAATACGCCGAAAGCCGCTTTGCATATTCAGCACAAGCCTCAGAATAGAACTTTTCTTTTAGTTTTCCTACACAAATTATATCTATACCAAGCACTTTTATTCTCCTACGC
>JAZRPO010000011.1:0-2221 GCA_045649265.1 Eubacteriales bacterium | reverse complement strand
ACAAAAACACCTATCGCCCGCCTCGCTGACACTGTTGCGGGATATTTTGTTCCCGTGGTAATGGGAATAGCATTGCTTGCGGCGCTTTGCTGGTATTTTGCAGGAAAGGACTTCGAATTTATCCTTTCAGTATTTATTTCCGTTTTAGTAATCTCCTGCCCATGTTCTTTAGGGCTCGCTACACCTGTTGCCGTAATGTGCGGAACGGGTGTTGCAGCAGAGCACGGAATCCTCTTCCGAAACGGAGAGGCGCTTGAACACGCTTCAAAAACAACGTGTGTTGTTTTTGACAAAACCGGCACATTAACACTTGGTAAGCCTGTTGTTACGGACATCGAAGCGGATATACCTCAAAACGAGCTTCTTGCGCTTGCCGCAGCTTGTGAGCTCTCGTCCGAGCATCTTCTCGGAAAAGCAATCGTTTCGTATGCAGAAGAAGCAGGAATTGAGCTTCCTACGGCGGCCTCTTTTGAATATTCCGTTGGCTCCGGAGTTTCGGCAGTAGTCGGCAACCGCAGGATTTATGTTGGAAACCGTGACTTTGTCAAAAGCACCGGGCGCTTTTCTGACATTGCGGACTCGCTTTCAGAAAAAGGAAAGACCACTGTTTTTGTTTCTGACGATGACAAGACATTAGGCATAATCTCGGTTGCCGATGCTCCAAAGCCGAGCGCCGCAAGTGCGATAAAGCAGCTTTCGGAGCGTGAAATAGAGATTTATATGTTGACCGGCGATAATGCGAAAACTGCAAAAACTGTTGCATCTCAGCTTTTAATTTCAAACGTCATCAGCGACATCAAGCCGAATGAATAAGCTTCCGAAGTCCAGAAACTCAAGGCACAGGGCAAGAAAGTTTGTATGGTCGGCGACGGTATAAACGATGCCCCTGCCCTTGCTTCGGCAGACGTTTCTGTTACTGTTTCTTCCGGCACCGACATTGCCGCAGAGTCCTCCGGCATTATTCTTGTAAAGAACGATCTTTGCGACATTCCAAAGGCAATAATGATTTCTCACGCTGTAATCCGAAATATCAAGCAAAACCTTTTTTGGGCTTTTGCATATAATGTGATAGGAATTCCGATTGCCGCAGGAGTTCTTTATGCGCTCGGCGGACCGCTTATGAACCCGATGTTCGGCGCAGCGGCGATGTCTTTCAGCTCGGTCTCCGTTGTCCTGAATGCTTTAAGGCTCACAAAAATCAAGTTTAAATAGAGTATTTTCTCTTTTGTAAAATTTTACTGTTTTTTTCAAAATTCTACTTGCAAATTTTATAATTTCGTGGTAAACTAACTAAGTCACGTAATTATAGGGGTATAGCTCAGTTGGTAGAGCAGCGGTCTCCAAAACCGCGTGCCGAGGGTTCGAATCCTTCTGCCCCTGCCAACAAAGAAGGAACTTTTGATAGACAAAAGTTCCTTCTTTATTTATCCGAGCCGCAGGCGCTGCGCCGCCGATTCTATTACGCCAATGTGATATAATACATGAGAATGAAGTGTTTGCTCTGCTCCACTTGGTTACTCTTAGTCAGAAAGCACATCGCAAAATGCGATGTGCTTTTCCTTTTGTCTTCAATTCAAGCCCGAGGCGTGCGGAACGCACCGGATTCTGCTTTTGAAAAATACTTCTTTCTTGTTTTTATTTCTCTTGCTCATTTAACAACAAACTCTCAAGTGGTTTATAAAATGGACACTTATTTCGTTTCCAACACTCTATATATGGACAGACCTCAGATTTAGGATCGAGTTCATAGGTGTATTTTCCGGTTTTGCATCTTGGGCATATCTTTTTATTCCAAAACATTCGCCATCTCCTTCACTGTTGTCTCAATTGCGCTTATCTCGATTTAATCTACCTGCTGTTTATAATTCTTCTAAAAGTCCTACAAGTACATATCTTGCATCGTTGTACTCATACGAACAAGTCGACAGCATAACGTATCTGTCTTCGTGTGAAAATGTGTATTCCGATTTAAAAGTTGATTTGGCACGTAATTCAGCTATAAACTTCTCCTTATTTTTTTCTTCAAGTGGCAATTTGTAAATTGATGACGTGCTATTTACCGTAGCACCCGCAACAAGTTTAACTTTGAATTCTTTTTCAGGCATTAAAATGTACATTTCCGAATGCTCATCATAATACTCTTGACTTATGTATTTTGTTAAACTCCCGAACATAGTATCATTTTTCATATTGTGGCCGTATATTATTGTATTACTGTCGG
>JAZRPO010000010.1:0-33495 GCA_045649265.1 Eubacteriales bacterium | reverse complement strand
GCCTGCTTCTTTTACGAACTGAGCATCAAGCTCTTCGTTTCCTGTTCTGAATGTAACGTTCATAAGAGAACGGGAGTTCTTTTCTGCATGCGGAATAAAGAGGCTGCTATCGTCGAGGAAGTCGTACAGAAGCTTTGCTTTTGCGCGGTTGATTTTTTCAAGCTCAGCGATGCCGCCGAGAGATTCAATCCAATCCAGAACAAGGCCGCAGACATATATGGGGTAAGTGCTCGGCGTGTTGTACATAGATTCCTTCTCTGCCATAACCTTGTAGTCCATAACGGTGGGAATATCAGCCCGCGCGTTTCCGATGAGGTCATCGCGAACGATAACTACGGTAAGTCCTGCCGGAGCCATATTTTTCTGTGCGCCTGCGTAGATAACACCGTACTTTGAAATATCTACCTGCTCAGAGAGAATGCAGGAGGACATATCTGCAACAAGAGGAACGTTTCCTGTATCGAGGAAGTAGTTCCAGTGAGTTCCGAAAATTGTGTTGTTTGCGCAGATGTGGACATAATCAGCATCTGGAGAAAGTGAAAGCTCTTCTTGAGACGGGATTCTTGCATAATTTTCGCTCTTCAAATCAGCAACAACGTTAATTTCACCGTATTTTTTGGCTTCCTTTGCAGCGTTGCCGGAAAACTGGCCCGTGACTATGTAATCTGCTTTACCTGTTTTGAGAAGATTGAGCGGTATGGATGCAAATTGGAGAGAGGCCCCGCCCTGCAAAAAGAGAACCTTATAGTTGTCCGGGATGTTAAGGAGCTTGCGGAGCTTTGCCTCTGCCCCCTTTATAATATCATCATAAACCTTACTGCGGTGGCTCATCTCCATTACGGACATTCCGGAGCCGTTATAGTTAAGCATTTCATCTCTTGCGCGGCAAAGGACAGCTTCCGGAAGCATAGACGGCCCCGCAGAGAAATTATACACTCGATTTTCAAACATAGAAATCCCTCCAGAAAAATTTAAATACTTATCTATTTTACATTATATTATATAACTATGTGCCTATGATGTCAAACAAAAAAACGACATATTTAGAAGAATTGCTAATAGAGAAAGAGAACAGCTTTTTAAAGCTGTTCTCTTTCTGATTGCATAGGAGAGTTGGGAGGAGTAACAGAGAAAATTTCTCTATTTTTTAAGTTTAATAACCGAAACCGGTTATTACAAGTATATCCTTAAATTGTTAAAAAATAAATCGGGCAATATTAAAAAAGTATTAAATTTCGCCCATATTATCCTTTTTTTGACGTTTATTCCGCTCACGAAGCGAGAGAAAGAAGCGCGAAAGCACTTCTCCGCATTCATCTTCAAGAACACCGCCGCAAAGAGCGGGCTTGTGGTTATAGGGAAGCTCAAAAAGATTGACGAGAGAGCCGCAGCTACCTGCCTTTTTGTCATATGCACCAAATACCACGCGTTCAAGCCTTGAATTTATGCACGCACCTGCACACATCGGGCAGGGCTCAAGCGTTACAAAAAGCTCAGCACCGCAGAGCCTCCACCCTCCGACATAGCGGCGGGCTTCGTCAATAGCCTGAAGCTCTGCATGGGAAAGAGGGTCACGGTCAACTTCTCTGCGGTTATATCCTCGCCCGATAATTTCTCCGTCAAGAACGATTACGCAGCCGACGGGAACCTCTCCGATCTCTGCTGCCTGCTTGGCGAGCGAGAGCGCCTCACGCATGTAAGCTTCATCTTTTAACCTATCCATTTTAGTTCCTCTGACTGTGAATAGGTGCCGGAATCCTGCCGCCTCGGGAAATGAATCGGGCAGGAGAGCAGGTGCTGATTTTCATTATCGGGGCCTCGCCGAGAAGGCCTCCATAGTTTACAGAATCGCCGACACCCTTTCCGTAAGCAGGGATAACGCGGACTGCTGTTGTCTTGTTGTTTACCACACCTATCGAAATTTCATCTGCAATAATTGCAGAAATAACCTCGGGAGGAGTATCTCCCGGAATAGCTATCATATCAAGACCAACCGAGCAAACTGCAGTCATAGCTTCGAGCTTGTCAAACGACAAAAGCCCGCGTGATGCCGCTTCTATCATCCCCGCATCCTCTGACACGGGAATAAAAGCACCAGAGAGACCTCCCACATGCGGAGATGCCATAACGCCGCCTTTCTTGACAGCATCATTTAAAAGCGCAAGCGCCGCAGTAGTTCCGTGAGAGCCGACAGAGGAAAGCCCCATTTCTTCAAGAATGTGAGCAACCGAATCGCCGATTGCAGGAGTCGGCGCAAGCGAGAGGTCAACAATGCCGAAAGGAACTCCAAGTCGTTCGGCTGCGGTTTTGGCAACGAGCTGACCTGCACGCGTGATTTTAAACGCAGTGCGCTTTACAACCTCTGCAAGGTCTGTGAGATTTATGTCTCCTGCACGCTTTATCGCCTTGTGGACAACGCCCGGGCCGGAAACCCCGACGTTTATAACAGCCTCGCCCTCTCCGACACCGTGGAAGGCACCTGCCATAAAGGGGTTGTCCTCAGTTGCGTTTGCAAAAGCAACGAACTTTGCACAAGCGATTGACTCCCTGTCGCGGGTGAGATATGCCATTTTACAGACTAACTCGCCAAGCGTTTTTACAGCATCCATATTTATGCCTGCGCGAGTTGTTGCAACGTTTACAAACGAGCATACGCGCTCGGTCTGGGCGAGCGCTTCGGGGAGAGTTGCAATAAGCCGCTCATCTCCCTTTGTCATGCCCTTGTGGACAAGCGCACCGTAGCCGCCGATAAAGTTTATTCCGAGCGTTTCGGCAGCTCTGTCAAGCGCTTTTGCAAGCGGAGTGACATCCTCCGTATTGCAACCGTCGGCAAGAAGAGAAACGGGAGTTACGGAAACACGCTTGTTGACAATGGGAATCCCGTATTCACACGAAATCTTCTCTGCTGTTTCGACAAGATGCTCTGCGGTTTTGGTTACCTTGTCATAAACCCTGTCACAAACGGCATTTATATCCTCTCCTGCACAATCGCGCAGAGAAATACCCATTGTGACCGTTCTGATGTCAAGGTGCTCCTCTTCTATCATTTTAATCGTTTCAAGAATATCAAATGAATTTATCATTATCGTTAATTCCCCTTATATTCTGTGCATAGTGTTGAAGATGTCCTCATGCATGGCAAGGATTTTGAGACCCATCCTGTCTCCGAGAGAGACAAGCTCATCGGAAAGCTCGGAAAACTCAATCTTGCTCTCTGTTATGTCGACAAGCATAACCATAACAAACATATCAGACAAAACACTTTGGTTAATGTCGAGAATGTTTATCTTTTTGTCGCTGAGAACGTTTGAAACAGCTGCGATAATTCCCGTTGTATCCTTACCTATAACCGTTATAACTGCGCGCATAGTAAAAGTCTCCTTTATGTATATTGTATTTATTTTCTTGTGTATCCGTTTGCAGGGCGAACAAGGCGGCGCGAGCTTTCAAGCGCGTCTAAAACGTCGCCGATAATGCGGTTTGAAATCAAAAAGCCTTTGGGCGTGAGCCGCCATGCAGCTCCGTCAAAATCCGTATGCCCTGTTTTGTAGTAAGCAAGCAGAACCTTTTCAATCTCATCAAAAAAAGTGAGGTATTTCTTTTCAAGAACGTCACCGGAAATTCCGGCGGCGGTGCGAAGCCCCAGCATAAGATATTCGCCGCAGCGCTCGGAGGAGTTTATGGTTTCTATCTTATCTATAATTTCGTCGCCACATCTTAAAGCTTCAATATAACGGGTACGGTCTCTGACATAAGAAAACCGTTTTTTTCCGACGAGAGAATGTGCCGACGGGCCAAAGCCCCAGTAATCGCCGAGAGTCCAGTATTTCATATTGTGGCGGCACAGAAGCCTATCCTTTGCGAAATTTGAAATTTCATATTGCTGATAGCCTTCGTCAGAAAGACGGGAAACCGCAGCCAGATACATATCCGCCTGCTCATCATCAGACGGAAGAAAAAGAGTTTCCGGCCGCTCAGCAAGCGGAGTTCCCTCCTCGAGCTTCAAGCTGTAACAGGAGATGTGAGAAGGTGAAAGCGTAATAGCCGCATCAAGAGAAGCGACAAAGCTTTCGAGAGACTGTGACGGCAGCCCGTACATCAAATCGAGAGAGATGTTCTCAATTTTTGCACGCCGCGCGGCATCAACTGCCGTACGGACATCGTCAAAGCTGTGCGTTCTTCCGAGAATGTGAAGCTCTGTCGGATTTGCTGACTGCATGCCGAAGGAAATTCTGTTAAACCCTGCTCGCCGCATACGGCGAAGCATGGGATAGGAAACGGAATTAGGGTTTGCCTCTGACGTAATTTCGCAATCCTCGGAAACCTTGAAGTTTTTAAAAACAGCGTTAAGTATTTTTATCAGATTTTTCTCCCCTATTGCAGTGGGAGTTCCGCCCCCGAAATAAATGCTGTCAACAACATAGTCAGAGCTGCGCATATCAGCTTCCGTGATGTGGCGGATGAGCGCTGATGTATATTCGTTATGCTCCGCACCCGTTGCACACTGCGAATAAAAATCGCAATATGAGCACTTTGAAAGACAAAACGGTATGTGTATATATATTCCGAGAGGAGTCATCTTCCACACCCCTATTCGTCAAGTTTCAAAACTGCCATAAACGCATCCTGCGGAACTTCTACCGAACCCAAATTCCTCATGCGCTTCTTGCCTTCCTTCTGCTTTTCAAGGAGCTTTTTCTTTCTCGTTATATCGCCGCCGTAACACTTTGCAAGAACGTCTTTTCGCAGTGCTTTAACGGTTTCTCGGGCGATAATCTTGCTCCCGATTGTAGCCTGAATCGGAATTTCAAAAAGCTGGCGCGGAATATGCTCCTTGAGCTTTTCCGCAAGGCGACGCGCCCTTGCATATGCCTTTTCGCTGTGAACGATAAAAGAAAGCGCATCAACGGGGTCGCCGTTCAGGAGGATATCGAGCTTGACAAGGTCACTCTTGCGATATCCGGAAAGCTCATAATCAAGCGACGCATATCCGCGTGTCTTAGACTTGAGAGCATCAAAGAAATCATAGATGATTTCATTCAGAGGAAGGTCGTAATGCAGCTCAACTCTTGTCTGATCGAGATATTTTGTGTCCTTATATTCGCCTCGTCTTTCCTGACAAAGCTCCATAATGTTCCCGATATATTCTGTCGGCGCGATAATGTTCGCCGCAACAAAGGGCTCTTCTGCCCATTCAATCTCGTTTGGTGCGGGGTAATTGAGCGGGTTTGCAATCATAATCTCTTCGCCGTCGGTCTTTCTGACGCGGTATATAACGCTCGGTGCGGTTGTTATCAGATCAAGGTTATATTCGCGCTCAAGGCGCTCCTGAATAACTTCCATATGAAGAAGCCCCAAAAATCCGCAGCGGAATCCAAAACCGAGCGCTGCTGATGATTCAGGCTCGTATGTCAGTGATGCATCGTTGAGCTTGAGCTTATCGAGTGCGTCGCGAAGGTCTGGATATTTTGCACCGTCTGCGGGGTACACGCCCGAAAACACCATCGGGCGAACCTCCCGATAACCCGGAAGAGGCTCACCTGCCGGGTTTTCAACGCTTGTAACAGTGTCGCCAACCTGTGTGTCGATGACGTTTTTGATGCTTGCCGTGAAGAAACCAACCTCGCCTGCACAAAGGCAATCTGTTTTCCTTTCTCCGCGCGGAAGCATATATCCCGTTTCAACGACCTCAAACTCCGCTCCGCTCGCCATGAGCTTTATTTTCATTCCCGGGCGGATTGTACCTTCCATAACGCGGAGGTAAACGATAACTCCACGATAGGAGTCATAGCGGCTGTCAAAAATTATAGCGCGAAGAGGAGAATCATCATCTCCCTTCGGTGCGGGGAGATTCTTGACCGTATATTCAAGAACGGAATCTATGTTGAGATTCATTTTTGCTGAAATGCAGGGAGCATCTTCAGCCGGAATTCCGATGATATCTTCAATTTCAGTTTTAACTCTTTCGGGGTCCGCACTCGGAAGGTCAATTTTATTTATAACGGGCAGAACCTCAAGATCGTGTTCTATTGCAAGATATGTGTTTGCAAGAGTCTGCGCCTCTATTCCCTGAGAAGCGTCGACAACGAGCAGCGCCCCCTCACAGGCAGCGAGCGAACGGGAGACCTCGTAGTTAAAGTCGACGTGTCCCGGAGTGTCAATAAGGTTGAGAACATATGTTTCTCCGTCAGCTGCAACATAGTCAAGCCTGACGGCACGCGCTTTGATGGTTATTCCGCGCTCACGTTCAAGCTCCATATCATCAAGAAGCTGGTTCTCCATCTCGCGTGACGAGACTGCCTTGCAATGCTCAAGGAGCCTGTCGGCAAGCGTGCTTTTTCCGTGGTCAATATGTGCTATAATACAAAAGTTTCTGATATTGTCCTTTTTTGACACAGTACACTTCTCCTATTATCAAATTTACACTATCAGTATAGCATAAAACCTGCCAATTTTACAATCAAAATTTATTGTTTTGCCACAACAAAAGAAAAAGATTTCCGTTTCGGAAACCCTTTTCGGCAAAATTATTTTAAATTTTTACAAAGAGCTCCTTCGGCACACCGCAGAGAGGGCAAGTGAATCCGTCAGGAAGGACATCGAGATCAGCCTCATATCCGCATATCTGACACTTCCATTTGGGAGACTTTGCGTTTTCAGCCTCTGCTTCATATGTCGGCGCATTTTTCGGGGCTTTCCCCTTTATTACACGATGATAATAGTCGTATGTCATGGGTGGCTTGTCGGTAAACACACCGGCATCTGTAACTTCGCCCAGAAATACGGTATGCGTTTTCGTTTCAAGAGTGTCGCGAAGCTTGCATACAATATAACTTTTCGCAGCTTCTATAATGTGCAATCCGCTTTTTGTCACACTCGGGATGCCTGCAAACTTGTCGGTATCGCGGCTTGATTTAAAACCAAACGTGCCGATAATCGAGGGGTCGCAATCCTCCGACATAACTGACAAAGCAAAAACGCCAGTTTTTTTTATGCAGGAATTTGTGAAATTATCGTGGTTTACGGAAACTGCAAAAGTGGGGGGTTGGCTCGTAATCTGCATTGAGCTGTTGGCGACGCACCCGACAGGGCGCTCTCCGTCTTTTGAAGTGAGAATATAAACTCCGTAAGAAAAGTCGCGAAAAGCGTTAATGTTCATATCAGAACTCCTTTGAAAGTGAAAATTCCCGGCCAAGAGCTTCTGCTTTTTCAAGGTCGCACTCAGTGGGAACAAAAACAACCTTGTATCCTTCTCCAAAGACATCCATACGCAGTCCGCCAAGCCTTGCTGTAATATTCGGGACAGCCTCTCCGCTCCAACCGTAAGAACCAAAGACAAGAGCAGGCTTCTTCCTTGAGTTTATCGCATCAACATGCGAAAGAAGCTGCCAAATGGGCGCGACTGCATCTGCATTTATTGTGGGAGAACCGATGCAGACTGCCGAGGCAGAATTGATGAGTGCTGCCATATTGGTCATATCGTGGTCGTTTAAGTTATATACGTTGCATATGCAATCCGGCCTCCCAGAGCGGATTCCACGCGCAATAGCCTCTGCAATAAGCCCTGTGTTGCCGTATGCCGAGCAGTAGAAAACCGGGACAAGAGGAGCCCCCTGCTCTTTTTCCTTGCTCCACTCAGCATATTTTTCAAGAGCAAATTCAAGCTGACAGCCGCGCGAAAGAATGGGGCCGTGGCTTGTGAGCGCAACATCAAAGTCAAGCAATGAGAGCTTTTTAAGACCCTCGCGGACATATGACGGAAACGGACCGAAAATTGCCGAATAGTAGTATGCAAGAGCATCAGAATACTTTTTGGGATAGACTATATTGTCGTCCGTAATGTGCGGTTCACAGTAGTGTGAGCCGAGAAAATCGCAGGTAAAAACAGCCTTTTCCTCAGGGACAAACGTAAACATTGAATCCGGCCAATGAAGAAACGGCGCAGGGATAAAACGAAGAGTTTTTCCGCCGAGGTCAAGCTCGTCGCCCTCCTTTACAGCGTGAACGGGAAGGTCGGTCGCGTTTGTTATTCCGTTAAGATATATAGATGCCGGACGAGTGACGTAAATCTCCGCCTTAGGGCAGAGCTTGAGAAGCTGCTCCAATGCGCCCGAGTGGTCAGGCTCGCAGTGATTCAATACGATATAGTCAATGTCTTCAGGATTTGTCACCTCGCGTATATTTTTGAGATACTGCTCAAAGTATGACAGGTGGCAGGTTTCAACAAGTGCGGTTTTTTTGTTTCCCTTTACAATGTACGAATTATAAGTTGTGCCGTACTCCGTATTCATAACAACATCAAAAATGCGGAGAATGGGGTTTAAAATGCCTACATACGAAATGCTGTCGGAAATTCTGACAACCGGCAAAAAAATACACCTCTTCCTTTTAAAATACACGTTAAAATACACGCATCTCCCCGCAGATGCGGGAAGATGCGAAAAGTTAAAATTATTCTTCTTCAAACATATCCTTGCCCACGCCGCACAGAGGGCATACAAAATCCTCCGGGACGTCAGCCCAGACTGTTCCGGGAGCAATTTCCGAATCCGGGCAGCCTGTAGCCTCATCATAAACAAAGCCGCAAACCGAGCAAACATATTTCTTCATAAAAAATTACCTACCTTTTAATATAAGATACTAGTAGTTTGTCTTAAGCAGCTCAAAATATGCCTTCGGATGTGCACAAACCGGGCAAAGCTCCGGAGCGTTCTTTCCAACGTGGATATGGCCACAGTTTGAACACTGCCAAACGGTGTCACCCTCGCGGGAGAAAACAGCACCTGACTCAACGTTTGAGAGAAGCTTTAAGTATCTTTCCTCGTGCTCCTTTTCAATCTTTGCAACTGCATCGAAGAGAAATGCAATTTTGTCGAAACCTTCTTCCTTTGCGGTTTTTGCAAATTCAGCGTACATCTCTGTCCACTCGTAGTTCTCGCCCTCTGCCGCTGCCTTGAGGTTTTCTGTGGTTGTTCCGATCTCGCCGCCGTTCAAGAGCTTAAACCAGATTTTTGCGTGCTCCTTTTCGTTGTTGGCAGTTTCAGTAAAGATTGCAGAAATCTGCTCATAGCCTTCCTTCTTTGCCTTTGAAGCAAAATATGTGTATTTGTTTCTTGCCTGGCTCTCGCCTGCAAAAGCAGCAGCGAGGTTGGCCTCTGTTTTTGAACCCTTTAAATTCATAATAAAACACTCCTTCTGATGAAATTTGGTATTTACCTTTTGCTGTGATTATAGTATCATATACTTAGGAAAAAATCAAGTATTTCCATATAGAAAAGGAGTTAAAATGTCAAGGGTTCATGCCAAGGTAAAAATAAACGGAATTGTTCAGGGCGTAGGCTTTCGCCCGTTCATTCACAGGCGTGCGTCTGATTTCGGAATTTTTGGGGAAATCAGGAACACGTCTCTTGGAGTTGAGCTCTCGCTTGAAGGAGAAAGAGAACAAATCGAAGCGTTTGTTAATGGGATATATGACGAGAAACCAAAGCTTTCGGAGATATATGAAATTAAAGCCGAATATTCAGATAATCTCATTGGATATCGCACCTTTTCCATTTCGGAGAGCGAAAGCAGATCTGCGAGAAAAACTCTCATTTCTCCGGACACTGCAATATGCGATACTTGTCTTTCTGAGCTTTTTGACGAGGCGGACCGCCGCCATAATTTTCCGTTTATAAACTGCACAAACTGCGGCCCGCGCTTTACCATAACAAAAGACATTCCGTATGACAGAAAGAACACGACTATGGCACAGTTTGAGATGTGCCCGTCTTGCAAGGCAGAATATTCGGACATTAAAGACCGCAGATACCATGCCGAGCCGGATTGTTGCCCGGAGTGCGGGCCGCATCTTTCGTTTCTTTCGTCATCGGGAGAGGTCGTTCCGGGTGATGCCATCGCCCTTGCTCGCGGCCTTTTGGAGCGTGGCGGCATATGCGCGGTCAAAGGACTTGGTGGCGTGCATCTCGCTTGTCGGGCGGATGTTCCGGAAAGCGTAATGACGCTCCGCGAAAGAAAACGGCGCGATGAGAAGCCGTTTGCGGTTATGTGTCGCGACATTGATGTTGTGCGGCAGCTTGCCGAGGTTTCTCATAACGAGGAGAAGTTGATTTCCTCTCATCGCAGACCGATAATTCTTCTCAAAAAGAAGAATAAAAAGGATTTTTTAAGCATCAGTGAAAACGGATATATCGGAGTTATGCTCCCATATACCCCCGTTCACTATCTCCTGATGCAGGGGGAGCTTTCGTGCCTTGTTATGACGAGCGCAAATGTTTCTGAGCTTCCCATTGTATATAAGGACGAAGAAGTCATCTCTGCGCTTTCCGGCATAGCCGACGGATTTTTGACTAACAACAGAGAAATCTTTGTCCGGTGCGACGACTCTCTTGCGTGGGAATATGATGGCCGTGAATACTTTGCAAGAAGAAGCCGTGGATACGTTCCGCAGCCCGTGCAAAGCTCGCTTGTCAAAAAGAATATTCTCGCCTGCGGCGCCGAGCAAAAGGCATCGTTTGCAATTTCGCGGGAGAGAGAAATTTTCCCGAGCGCACACATCGGCGATTTAAAAAACCTCGAAACGCTTGATTGCTATGAGGAGCAGATTTCTCATTTTGAAAGAATCTTTGATGCAAAGCCTGAGCTTATAGTGTGCGATATGCATCCTGATTATATGTCGGGAGAATATGCAAGGAAAAGGGCAAAGGAGCTTAATGCTCCGCTTGTCGGGGCATATCATCATCATGCGCATATGGCATCGTGCATGGCAGATAACGGAATTTCCGAAAAATGTATCGGTATTATATGGGACGGCACGGGATTCGGCCCTGACGGTACAAGTCGGGGCGCAGAGTTTTTGTACGGTGATTTTTGCGATGTTCAAAGGCTTGGCACCATAAAGGAGATAATTCTCCCCGGCGGAGATGCTGCAACGCGCGAGATTTTTCGAATCGGCACCTCGTTGGCGCTTTTCTCGGGAGAAAGCACAGAGCATATCCCGTCTCCGCAGGTGGAAAGAGTTAAGGCTCTCATCGATTGGGGTGTAAACTGCCCGGCGGTTACGAGCATGGGCAGGCTTTTTGACGGCGTTGCCTCTCTTCTCGGAATAAGAACAAGCGTTTCCTACGAAGGTCAGGCGGCTATGCTGCTCGAGGCTTTGGCGGAGGAGAACTGCCAAGCCGTTTTTCCGTATGAGATAAAAAAGGAAAAAGGTATGTATGTCTTTGATTGGCAGGAAATGATAAAGGCAATTATTGCGGGGAAAAGAAACGGAGAAAGCACAGCCCGGCTTTCGGCAGGGTTTATGAACACTCTCGTTGAAATGGCGGCAGACATCGCTATTGCGATATCGCGTGACACGAAAGCAAAAAAGGTCGTGTTGTCGGGTGGAAGCTTTCAGAATATGTATATGTTAAAAAGGCTTGTTGAAAAGCTTTCCGAGCGTGGACTTTGCGCATATGTCCACAAACAGGTTTCAACAAATGACGAGGGGCTTTCACTTGGCCAGCTTATGATAGCAGAGAAAGGGGGAGGTATATATGTGCCTTGCAGTGCCACTTAAAATAACAGAGCTTTCGGGAAACGATGCAGTCGGCGAGAGAGACGGCGTAAGGAGAAAAATCCGTGTCGATTTCATCGAAAACCCCCGAATCGGAGAATATGTCATCGTTCACGCGGGCTTTGCGATTGAGCGAATGGGAGAGGATGCCGCAAGAGAGTGTATCGCGGCAGCAGAGGAAGTGGAAAATGAATTACAACAGCTTGACAAATAAAGAAATTCTTGAAAGTATCAAAAAACTTCCGCTCGGCGAGATAAAGCTCATGGAGGTATGCGGAACACATACCATGGCGATTGCAAAATCAGGGCTTCGCTCGGCGCTTCCGGAGAACATAAATTTATTGTCAGGTCCCGGTTGTCCGGTGTGCGTCACTCCGGCTGAGGTTATTGATGAAATACAAAAGCTCGCAATGCGAGAAAACATAATTATTGCGACATACGGTGATATGGTGCGGGTTCCGGGAAGTGTCCGGGGCAGCAGCCTTTCACATTTAAAAGCCGTAGGTGCAAGAGTTGAGGTAGTGTATTCTCCGCTTGATGCAGTCTCCGTTGCGAGTGAAAACAAAGATTGCGAGGTTGTTTTTCTCGGCGTGGGGTTTGAAACCACTGCTCCGGGGACTGCTGCTGCGATAATTCAGGCAAAAGATAGCGGAATCAAAAACTTCTCGGTATTTTCAATGCTAAAAAGGGTAGAGCCTGCCCTGAGGGCGTTGATTGCAGATGATGAGTTTTCCGTATCAGGCTTTCTCTGCCCGGGGCACGTTGCAACGATAATCGGCGCGGAGGGCTTTTCCTTCCTCGCGAATGAATTTTCGCTTCCCTGCGTAGTGGGAGGCTTTGAGCCGAGAGAAATTCTCGTTGCGATTGCAAAGCTGCTTTGCCAGATAGCAAGCGGTGAGGCTCGTCTTGAAAACGCATATCCGGCTGCCGTTCGCAAGGGAGGAAACCGGATAGCCGTCAGAATGATGGAAAAGGTGTTTTCTCCGCGCCGTGATATATGGCGAGGGCTTTCGGAGATTGATAAGAGCGGTCTCGGCATCAGGGAGGAATACTCGGATTTTGATGCAGAAAAAAAGTTCGGGGTACGTGTTTCAAAAAGTGAAAAGGAAACGCCGTGCCGCTGCGGCGATGTTATATGCGGAAAGCTTTCTCCTCGTGGCTGCCCGCTTTTTGGAAACCTGTGTGTTCCTGAAAACCCGACAGGCCCGTGCATGGTGTCAAGCGAGGGCGCGTGCGCCGCAGCATATAAGTATACGGAGGTTTGATGAAGTGGAAGATATAATTACATTAGATTACGGCAGCGGAGGCAAAAAAACCTCCGAACTTATAGAAAAGCTGATAGTTCCAAAACTCTCAAATGATGCGCTCTCGGCCCTTTCTGACGGCGCCGTCATTACAGGGGCGGAAAAGCTCGTTTTTTCCACCGACAGCTTTGTGGTATCTCCGTGCTTCTTCCCGGGCGGCGATATCGGAAAGCTCGCCGTTTGCGGAACCGTAAACGACGTTGCGATGTCCGGCGGAATCCCGAAGTATTTAAGCCTTTCTTTCATAATAGAGGAAGGTTTTTCGGTGTCGTCGCTTGAAAAAATCATAGCCTCCATTGCAAAAACGGCAGAAAGTGCAGGCGTTTCGGTTGTAACGGGAGATACTAAGGTTGTTGAGCGCGGAAAAGGCGACGGAATATATATAAACACATCGGGGATAGGATTTTTAAAGCATGAAAACCTTTCCCCCGACAACATCCGCAATGGTGATGCGGTAATACTGTCAGGAACGTGCGGCGACCACGGCGCGGCAATAATGCTTGCCAGGAATAAAAACCTTGTCGAGGGAGAAATCCTGTCAGACTGTGCGCCGCTCAATAAAGTGGCGGAAAGCCTGTATGAGCTTCGTGATAATCTTCGCGTGCTCCGCGATCCAACACGCGGCGGCGTAGCGACAACTTTGTGTGAGTTTTGTGAGGGGCGCGATTTTTCAATCGAGCTTTGCGAACGGGATATTCCCGTAAACCCATCAGTGCGCGCCGCGTGCGATATTCTGGGGCTCGACCCGTTGTATTCGGCAAACGAGGGAAAACTCCTTGCAGTTGTTGATGAAAAATATGCAGAGCGGGCAATTTCCCTCCTAAACGAATTCTCCGAGGGAAAGAACGCCGCTATTATCGGAAAAATAACGAAAAAACGCCCGGGAAAAGTTCTTCTTGACGGAGACTTCGGGGCGAGAGTTCTTTCAAAGCTTTCAGGGGCGTTGCTTCCCCGAATTTGCTGAAAACAAAAAACGGGTTGCGGCTTTTCCGCAACCCGTAAAAAATCAATCTTATTTTGTGTTGTCAGTGAAGGTGATGTTATTGTTCTTTGCAAACGTCTGAAGCTCCTGCTTGTAGGCATCGAAAAACTTCTTGTTTTCGTGCTTCTTGAAAACGAGAGGACTCGAGAACTTTCCGGAAACGACGGTTATTGATTCTGATTCCTGCGGGAAGATTCCCAGGATTCTTCGGTGAACCTTGTCAAACTGAATGCGGACAATTTCTCCTGCTGTGAGCGACCTGCGCGAGACACTGCTTTTTGTGGGGAGCATAAAAATAAGCTCGGTTTTGTCAGGGAAAATTCTTCTTGGTGCCATGATGCATCTTCCTTTCAGTGATACTTTGGAATTGATTATAAAAAATAATACAACAAAAGCGGGTTTTTGTCAAACAAAAGGTGTCCCAAAATTGCAAAAAAGTATGTTAAAAAATAAACAATCAAAAAGGCGGTTTTTTGCAAAAAATTTGGCTTTTTGTCTTTTCAAAAGTTAACTTTTGTGATATAATCTCATTTGCGCGTAAAAATGCAAAAAAGCAACTGTGAGGTGGAAAAATGCAGGAATACAAGAAAATTGCTATTACGAAGGAAGAAATAGTTCCGACTGCCGAGCGAATGAAAAGTGAAGGAAAAGCTCTTGCCATGATTCACGGCTTTATCAATGATGACGGCAAGCCTAACATTTCATACGAATACGAAGTCGGAAGCGGTATAGAGTCCTACACCGTTGACGGCGAAAGTGTTTTACCGTCAATTTCAGGTATTTACGACCTCGGTGCTGAATGGGCAGAGAGAGAAATTGTCGAGCTTATGGAGGTCACCTTTGAAGGGCTTGACACTTCAAAGCGTTTATTTATGCCTGATAATATGCTTGATGGGCAAGGCCAGATTATAGTAACGCCCATGGAAGAGCTTATTGACAAGGCGCACGGAAAGAAAGGGGAATAACAAATGAGCTATGTCGTACCTATCGGCCCGTACCACCCCGCGCTTGAAGAGCCGGTGCACGCGAAGCTATATACAGACGGTGAAGAGATCACCTCTGCCGAGGTGTTTATTGGTTATAATCACCGAGGAATCGAAAAGCTTGCACAGCAGAAAAACTTTATTCAGACGATAGTTTTGGTTGAGCGCGTCTGCGGAATCTGTTCTCATTCCCACGCGCTTGGATATGCAATGGCGCTTGAAAACATTGCAGGGATGAACGTTCCGAAGCGCGGCCAGTACATCCGCGTTATAATGAATGAGCTTGAAAGGCTTCATTCGCATTTTCTCTGGCTCGGAATCGCTCTTCACCTTATTGGCCACGACAGCCTTTTCATGCACACATGGAATGAGCGCGAGGTTATTATGGATATGCTTGAAGAGATTTCCGGCAATCGCGTAAACTACGGTATGGTCACAATCGGCGGCTCCCGCCGTGATATTGATGATGATAAGAGAAGAAAGATTTTGGAGATGCTTGACACGGTCGAAAAATCCATGATTCGCCTGCGCGACATTCTTCTTTCAGATAAAACCGTTGCACTGAGAACAAAGGGAGTAGGAGTTCTCACAACCGAAGATTCCATCCGAATCGGTGCGGTTGGGCCTCACGCGAGAGCATCAAATGTTGCAGTTGACGTCAGAAAAGACTCTCCCTACTGCTGCTATGAAGACTTCGAGTTTGACAAGGCAGTTTATCATACGTGCGACGTATTCTCGCGCGTTGTCATTCGTGTCCTTGAAAACTTCGAGAGTATAAAGATTATCCGTCAGGCACTTGAAATGCTCCCGACAGGGCCGATAAACCTCGGAACAAAGATTCCGAAGATTCCGGCGGGAGAGTATATGGTCCGTCATGAGGCTCCGCGCGGTCAGCTCTGCTACAAGGTAGTTACCGACGGCAGTGAGTTCAACAAGCGCGTCAGCATACACGTTCCGACCTTCAAAACAGCTCCGACAATCCCGACAATGCTCAAAGGCAACTCTGTTGCAGATGCAGGGCTCATAGTCGCAAGTATCGACCCCTGTTTCAGTTGTATGGACAGATAAGCCATGCACGAGCTTGCAATAACAGAAGGGATAATCGAGGCGGCTGTTCCTGAGGCGAAGCGCCACGGCGCGAGGAAAATCCTCGAAATCCGCCTTAAAATCGGTGAGCTTTCGGGCGTGCTTCCCGAGTGCATTCAAGAATATTTCAACATCGCAAGCCGGGGAACAATCGCCGAGGGCGCCCGGCTTTCGGTTGAGAAAATTCCGGTCACGATAGAGTGCAAAGGCTGTGGATATTCAGGCGAAATCCCGAAACGGAAGATTTTTTGCCCGAGATGCCAAAGT
The DNA here is from genome assembly GCA_045649265.1 of Eubacteriales bacterium. GTDB lineage: Bacteria > Bacillota > Clostridia > Oscillospirales > JAAYXM01 > SIG480. Next base: position 17,316 of record JAZRPO010000010.1, on the reverse strand, counting down.
GCAGATTTCACTTTGACGTCGGGTCGTGAGTATTTTGTCGATAGCCTGGAGGTGGAATAATCATTGGAGATTAAAATAGTAAAGCAGATTCTCGAATGGAATGAAGATGTAAGCGCCGAGGTCAGGGCAACTCTTTCTGAAAAAAAGGTCTGCCTCATAAACGTTATGGGATCACCCGGTGCAGGAAAAACGAGCCTTATAACAGACATCATCAACCGTCTGCGCGGCACTTTCCGCATTGGAGTTATTGAGGGCGATATAGCGGGTGCGATTGATGCGGACAAGATTGACAAAATGGGAATCCCTGTTGTTCAGCTTCAGACTGACGGCGCATGCCACATCGAGGCTATGTCAATTCGTCATATGCTATCCTTCTTCAATCTTGACGAGCTTGATGTTCTTATTGTTGAGAACATCGGAAACCTTGTCTGCCCGGCCGAATTCAACATCGGAGAGGATATGCGCGTTGCAATTCTCAGTGTTCCGGAGGGTGACGACAAGGTGGAAAAATATCCGCTTATGTTCGCGACAACAGATGCGCTTGTCATAAATAAATACGATATGCTTCCGTATTTCGAGTTTGACACATCGCGCGTTGAAAAAAACGTGCTTGATTTAAACAGAAAAGCAGAGATTTTCCGAATCTCCACCAAAAACGGTGAGGGTGCGGAAGGCTTTGCAAAGTGGCTGTCTGAAAAGATAACGGAAAAGACAGGAAAATAAGCAGGGGGTGTTCTTTTGAAAAAGACAAAATTTTCGGCATTTCTTTCCACTGCGATTGTGTGTTACATATTCTGGCTTGCAATTACAGGGCAGATTGCCTCAATCTTTACAGGGGGCGCATCTTGGCAGGTGCTTGCGGCGGGCGTTATAGTCAGTGTTCTTGCAGCAGCATTTACCGCGCGCTTCTTCATTCACGAAAAATCATTTTTTCTCTTTAACCCGAAGCGCCTTTTCGTCGGCATTTATTATTGTGTAATAGCCTTTGTCTGGGAGCTTATAAAGGCAAACGTTGATGTTGCGCGTCGCGCACTTTCACCGCGCCTTCCGATAAATCCCGGTATCGTAAAAATAGAAACAGACCTTAAGAGTGAGTATGCGCTCTCGGCGCTTGCAAACTCAATAACCCTTACTCCCGGAACAATCACTCTTGACATTGTTGAAGAGAGCGGGAAGAACTTCTTCTACATTCACTGGATTGATGCTGCAGAAGAGGAGATTAAGCCTGCAAGCCAAGCGATAGCAGGCACACTTGAGAAATGGGTAAGGAGGATTTGGGAATGAACGAGCTTCTTTTCTTTGCAATCTGCTTTATAGCTATGGCACTAGTTCTCTTTTACAGACTTATCAAAGGCCCGAGTGTTGTTGACCGGGCAGTGACGGCGGACAGCATCGAAATTCTCACTGATATGGCGCTCATTCTCTTTGCTCTTCATAGCGGAAGAAGCGTTTATCTCGATATCGCAATGGTAACCGCAGTTTTAGGCTTTATCGGCTCCGTTCTGGTATCCCGTTATCTGGAGGGAAAATTATGATTGAAACAGTTATGAAATATGTAATCGACGCACTTATTGTAATAAGCATTTTCTTCGCTTTTGCGGGTGTCGTCGGAATAATCAGAATGCCCGACTGTTTTTGCAGGATGCAGTCATCCACAAACATTTCAACGCTCGGAGTTCTCGGCGTTATTCTCGGCGGCGTGCTTTATTCAATCTTTATGCTTAAAGCTCCCGACTGGGCAATGGTTGCAAAGCTTGTCGTAATGGGTGCATTCTACATTATAACAAACCCGATTGCGGGTCACGCTATTGCGCGCGCGGCATACCGCCGTGGTGATGCGAAGAACGCAAGCTTAAAATGTGATAAGTACGGGGAGGATCTGGAAGATGACAATTGATCTCATTTTTATTCTCAACCTTCTTGTCATGATAGGCATTGTCGCGTCTGCGGTTTTAGCCGTAGTTTCCAAAGGCGTTCTTTCCTCGGTGCTTGCGCTCGGTGCAACAGGTGCATTTATGGCGGTTGAGTTTATTATTCTCCACGCCCCCGACGTTGCGATTGCAGAGGCTGCTGTCGGCGCAGTGCTTTCAACTGCAATCTTTATCGTGGCAATCAAGAAAACAACGGCAAAGGGGGATGAAGAGAAATGAAAGCAAAAAGAATAGTTGCCCTTGTCTCTCTCTCGCTTATACTCGCCGCAGGTGTTTATGCCATGATTTTTGCAAACACACTCCCGAGAACATATGACGGAAACGCAGATGCTGTAGCCCTTTATGAGAATCCGCAGGATTACGACGTCACAACGGCAAATGGTGTTGCAGACATTATGGTCAAGGAAAACTTAGACAAAACAATGGCTGCAAACAACGTTGCCGCAATCGTTTTTGACTACCGAGGTTATGATACACTTGGGGAGTCGTTTATTCTTCTCACTGCTATTGCAGGCAGCTTCGTCATCCTCTCAAAATCTAAAAAGAAAAAGAAGGAGGATGACAAATAATGAAGTTTAAAAAAGGAATTTCCGAAAAGAATGTTATCGTAAAGTGCGGCGCAGATCAGTTCTTGCCATTCTCGATCGTTTTCGGTATCTACATCATCCTTTTCGGGACGGTTTCTCCGGGAGGCGGATTCCAGGGCGGTGTTATGGTTGCCGCCGCAGCAATCCTTCTCTACCTCGGATACAACTACCAGACAGCAAAGAACGCAATCAATACAGAGGTTCTCCGCGTCGGCGAAGCTCTCGGTGCTACGCTCTATGTAGTCCTCGGCTTCTGCGGCTTGATTGTTGGCCTCAACTTCTGCCGAAACATCTTTTTTGACAACGGCGCAGTTGGTGACCTCATAAGCGCGGGAACAATCACCTTTATGGGATACTCCGTTGGATTCAAGGTTTTAACGGGCGTAAGCTTCCTTCTTATGCTCCTTCTTAGCCTTCTCGCTCCGGAGGACGAAGATGAAGAAGAGGAGGAAGAAGCATAATGATTATTGTAAACTACATAGCATCGGTGTTTCTTATCGTCCTCGGTCTTTATACCGTATGTGTTAAGAAAAACCTTATTAAAATAGTTCTCGGCCTTGGCATAATTGACTACGGCGTAAATCTTCTCATCGTAAGCATCGGGTTTAACGACGTTGGTACTGCCCCGATTTTCACGATAAGCGACCTTGTAAACGGTGTTTCGTCAAGATTCTTTGTTGACCCCGTTCCACAGGCTCTTACTCTCACATCAATCGTTATCGGTGCATGTGTCACGGCGATGGCAATCTCTCTTGTAATTATGATTTACAGAAAATACAAGACTGTTGATGCCGATGAGGTAAGGAGGATTCGCGGATGATTAACATGAATCACTTCCCCGCCATTGCGGTTATGGGGCTTTTCCTCTTTGCGTTTCTTGTCGAAATCTTCGGCTCGAAGAACAAGATAATCAGAAATACCCTTGTTACAATCGCGGCTCTCGGCGCATTCGCGCTTATCGTCTCCCTCATCAAGCCCGTTCTCATTGACGGCGGAATCATTACCTACTGGATGGGTAACTGGGAGCCGGTCGCAGGTTATGCAATCGGTATAGGATATGAGATAGATGCGCTCAATCTTTTCTTTGGCATTCTTGTCGTTGCAACAGTTCTTCTCTCGGCAATCTATTCAATCAAGTATATGGAGCGCGATCACCACCTCGGTCATTACTATACGCTCTTTCTTATGCTTTCAGGCTCGGTTCTCGGTCTGTGTTTAACGGGCGACATATTTAATATGTTCGTTATGATAGAGATTATGACCTTCGCATCCGTTGCACTGACATCATTCAGAAACAACAAGACGGGAGCGCTTGAAGCAGGGTTTAAGTATCTTATCATAGGGTCCATCGGATCATCTCTCACGCTTACGGGAATCGCGCTTTTATATGCACAGTGCGCTACACTCAATATGGCGCAGATTTCTGCAACGCTCTCACAGAGCGGTATGAATCCGCTTGTTCTTCTCGCCTTTGCACTTATGTTTGCAGGGTTTGGAGTGAAGAGCTATATCGTACCGTTCCACACCCCGGCATCGGAAGCATATATGGTTGCTCCGAGCTCAATTTCAATGGTGTTCTCCGGTATGGTAAACAAAGCCGGAGTTTACGGCATGATAAGGCTTACATACGTAATCTTCCGAGCCATGGATATTCCCGCTCTCAACATTCTTCTCGTAACCTTCGGTACGGTCACGATGTTTATCGGCGTTACCATGGCGCTTGCACAGCACGACTTTAAGCGCCTTCTCGCTTTTCACAGTATTTCCCAGATTGGATATGTCATTACTGCGATCGGGCTCGGAACGGCGCTCGGACTTTCAAGCGGATTGTTCCACGCTATGAACCACACGCTCTTCAAAGGGCTTCTGTTTCTTGCGGCAGGCGCGGTTTTGTATGCAACCGGAACGAGTGACCTTGACAAGCTCGGCGGTCTTTCAAAGAAGATGCCGAAAACCACAATCTGCTTCCTTATCGGCGCATTTTCCATTTCAGGGCTTCCGCCGTTTAACGGTTTTGCATCAAAGTGGATGATTTATCAGTCAACCTTTGCTCATGCTGCCGAAACTGGAAACTTTGCATACGCTTTTGCAACAATCGTTGCACTTGTCGTATCGGTCATGACGCTTGCTTCATTCATTAAGGTAACCCAGGCGGTCTTCTTCGGTCAGCTCCCGAAAAACCTTGAAGAAACAAAAGAAGCTCCCCTTCTTATGAGAATTCCGATGTGGATTATGTCAGCGCTCTGTGTAGTTACCGGCATTTTCTACAACTGGATTTCAGAGCATCTTCTTCGCCCTGCCGCAGAGGCTGCGTTTAATGTAACAAACTACATCAACACGATGATGGGTGAGGGCTATGCCGAAGCTCGCGGTGTTGTTGATACGGTAGTAGAAGCAGGCTCGTTCAACCTCTGGAACCCGGTTTTGTGGCTCATTCTTTTTGCGATAGTTCTTATTGCGGTATTCATAGTCATTCTTATGGGAGATACCGAGCGAGGACGTGTTCTTTCAAATAAAAATGAGCAGCAAACAGACGGAAAATACGCCACCTTCTTTGGCGGCGAGCACAGTGAACATTCCCACGTTGGCGGAAGTGACCTCTTCTGGGGATTTAAGCATGATTTCAAAGGTTACTTCAAGTTTATGCAGGGAATGCACTCAGGCGTTGTCAGCGACTATGCACTTTGGGCGGTTGCTGCAACTGCAATTATAACAGTCTTTATGTTCATATTTGTTCGTTAAGGAGGTGGGCAAAAGTGGGAATATTAACAACGATTTTTTCTAACGCATGGTCAATTCTTGTGTTTCCGGGGCTTCTGTTTGTTGCAGTAGTTGGCCTTTTGCTCGCAGGCCTTGACAGGAAAATTCTTGCCCGTATGCAGAAGCGCAAGGGCCCCCCGATAATCCAGCCGTTTTATGACTTTTTCAAGCTCATGGGCAAGGAGACCATTATCCCGGATGCTGCCAACAGAAAGGTTTTTCTCGCAGCTCCCGTAATCGGCTTTGTAAGCCTTGTGGTTATGATGCTTTTTATCCCGATTTTCGGATACTCGCCGATGTCAACAGGCGGAGATATGATAATTCTTCTTTATCTTCTCACAATCCCTGCAGTTGCGCTTATTCTCGGCGGGTCTGCCTCAGGCTCTCCATATGCGGGGATCGGCATTTCGCGCGAGATGGTAACCATGATGGCATATGAGCTTCCGCTCGTTATCGTCTTTCTTGCAATCGCAAAAAAGGTCGGCGCAGATGAGCTTTGCTTCTCTATGGCGGAAATAACCTCATTCCAGCAGGTTAACGGGCTTCTCATTTCAAATTGGAGCCTTATTCCGGCAGCAATCGCAATGCTTTTTGTAATCCCTGCCGAGGTAGGAACTCAACCGTTTGACGTTGCAGAGGCGGAAACGGAAATCTGCGAAGGTCCGCTTGTTGAATACAGCGGCGCACCGCTCGCGATGTTCAAGCTTAACTCAGCTATAAAGATGTTCATTATGACAGCGCTGTTCACGGTCCTGTTCTTTGGCGGGATTGACACCGGCATAGTCGCTCTCAATGCGCTTATCCTCGTTGCTATCTGTGCCGCATTAACCGTGCTTTGCATGACCGTTGCTCACGCCATTTGCGCGCGCCTTAAAATTGAGCATCTCTTCAAGTTCTATTGGACTGTTGTTACAGCTCTTTCAGCAATCAGCCTTGTTCTTGTCTGGTTAGGCTTATAAGGAGGGGGAAAAGAAAATGTTTAAGAAAATTATTGCAAACAGCATGGCAAAATCCCCTTGGATTTATCACATAAACACGGGCTCCTGCAACGGCTGCGACATAGAGCTTGTGGCAGTCCTCACCCCCCGTTATGATGCCGAGCGCTTTGGTTTTAAGCTCGCGGGAACTCCGAGGCACGCCGACATAGTAGTCGTATCAGGCCCGATAACAAGCCAGTCAAAAGAAAGACTTATCCGCACGCTGGAGCAGGTCCCCGAGCCAAAATGCGTAGTTTCAATCGGCTCCTGCCCCCGCTCCTGCAATGTATTCAAGGGCAGCTATTCGGTAGAGGGCCCGCTTGAAAAATACACCCATGTTGATGTGTCAATAGCAGGCTGCACTCCGAAGCCCGAGGCAATAATCGAGGGTCTTTACAAGGCTGCGGAGATACTTAAAGAGAAGAGGGAGGCAATGAATAAATGAAGTTTTCATTTCCGTTTTTAAAAGAAGCAATATGCAACCTCTTTTCAAAGCCGAGCACGGTAAACTTCCCTGCAGTTGATGTTCAGGCAAAGCCGAACTATCGAGGGAAAATTGCATACGATGCCGAAAAATGCTTAAACTGCGGTATGTGCATAAAGGTATGCTCACCCGGTGCAATCACTCGCCTCTCCGAAGAAGCTGAGGGCGGCGAGAACATAACCTATGAGTTTGACCTCACCTCCTGTACGTTCTGTGGAATGTGCCAGGATTTTTGCAGCGAGAAGGCAATCGAGCTTACGACCGACTATCATATGGTCGCAACTGACCCCGCTGACCTCATCGTGCGTGGCATGCGATTCAAAGAAAAAGTTGCAGGAAAGCTTACCTGCAGCGATTCTTGTGTATATTGTACACTCTGTGCAAAGCAGTGCCCTGAGGGTGCAATCACTGTTGACCGCGCAAACAAGACCTGGTCAGTTGATGAGGAAAAGTGCGTAAAGTGCGGCATTTGCATCGACAAGTGCCCGAAGAAGTCTCTTTCGTTTGCAACTGTCGAACAAGGTGTTGTATGCAGCGATTCTTGCGTATATTGTACACTCTGCGCAAAGAAATGCCCTGCTGAGGCTATTACGGTAGACCGTGCGAACAAGACGTGGGAAATTGACCGCGAAAAGTGCACACAGTGCGGTATCTGCATCAATGCCTGCCCGAAGAAATCGCTCTCAATGGGCGACATCAACGCATGCCCCAATGAGGTTGCAGATGTCCCGGCTCCGACTCCTGTTGAGAAGAAGGAAGAGAATCCTGCTCCGGCAGTTGACGGCAAGCTCACTTGCAGCGACACTTGCGTATATTGCACACTGTGCCAGAAACAGTGCCCCGAGGGTGCAATCACGGTTGACCGCGCAAACAAAACCTGGTCAGTCGATGATGAAAAGTGCATCAAGTGTGGCATCTGTGTTGATAAGTGCCCGAAGAAGTCACTTTCAATCGAATAAAATAAATGCAGCGTGCAAAATGTAAAATCAGGGAACGGATTTGTCCGTTCCCTTTTTGTTGTCTCTGGTGGGTGTCACAAAATTTGTAGTGGACAGCGCTTGTCAAAGTCTCCCGAAAACAAATTCCCATTTTTTGGAAAAATTTTCAAAACCCTCTTCCATTTTACGACACTATGTGATATACTATGTTTGCGACACAACTGCATATAGCGTTTGAAAAACCAAGGGCGTTTTTGTTTCAGCAAAAACGCATGCTCTGCTATGCCCTTGTTTTTTCAAGTGCAGGTTGTGTCGCAGCAATCGGAGTTTTGCGTTTTTCGGCGCATCGGCTTCGGTTGGTGCGCTTTTTTATTTTTTCGAAAAGCGATGTGAAGAAGTTGTGGGGATACATTTTTAAGAAAAGGGGGAGAAAAGATGCCTGACTTCGAAAAAATGTATTTCGAGCTTTTTAATGGAGTGACCGACATAATTGAAGAGCTTAAAGTTCTTCAGCAGAAAGCGGAGAAGCTTTATGTCGATGGTGCCGGTGAAGAAGGAAAAAAGGGTTAAAAACAAAAAAGAACTCTCCGAGAGGAGAGTTCTTTTTTGTATAGAGAAATATTTTATTTTGTGCCGAAGATGCGGTCGCCTGCATCTCCAAGCCCCGGGACGATATAAGCGTTTTCGTTAAGGCACTCATCAAGAGCAGCAACGTAGATATCAACATCGGGGTGGTCCTCCTGCACCTTGCGGACGCCCTCGGGAGCGGAAACAAGGCACATAAGGCGGATGGAGGAGCAGCCACGCTCTTTGAGCATTGAAATTGCATCCGATGCCGAGCCACCGGTAGCAAGCATCGGGTCAGAAACGATAACCATGCGGTTTTCAATGTCCTTCGGAAGCTTACAGTAATAAACAACGGGATTGTGGGTTTCCTCATTGCGGTAAAGACCGATATGGCCCACCTTTGCAACAGGAAGAAGTGTAAGAAGGCCGTCAACCATGCCTATTCCCGCGCGGAGAATCGGAACGATGGCGAGCTTCTTGCCCGAAATGTTTTTCGCAGTCATTTTCCCCATGGGAGTTTCAATTTCTACATCGCAAAGCGGGAGGTCACGAGTAATTTCATATCCCATAAGAAGGGAAATTTCGTTCAACAACTCGCGGAAATCCTTAGAGCCTGTGTTCTTGTCTCTCATAATTGTGAGCTTGTGTTGGATAAGCGGATGGTCAATAATATGAAGTTTTCCCATTTCGTCACTTCCTCAAAGTTTTTATTTAATTATACTACTTAGAACAAAATATGACAATACAAAAAATGTCATTTTGTTTCAAAATTAAAAAAAGAATGCGTTCGACAAAAAATATTTAAATAATCATTAAAAAGTCGAAAAAACTCTTGCAAAATTGGGGAAAATATCATAAAATATCTCTTAAAGTATTTTATTTTGTCGGGGGTGGATGGGCTTGCTTAACATAGTTCTTGTTGAACCGGAAATCCCTGCAAATACGGGAAATATTTCAAGAACCTGCGCTGTTACGGGTGCATCTCTCCACCTTGTTCGCCCTCTCGGGTTTGACATTTCGGAAAAACAAGTCCGCCGCGCAGGACTTGATTATTGGAAATACCTTGACATTACGCTGTATGACGGGATTGACGATTTTTTTAAAAAGAATCAGGGTGGCAGATTCTTTTTTTGCACGACTAAGGCAAAAAATGCATATACCGAAATGAAATACGAAAAAAATGACTTTCTGATTTTCGGCAAGGAGACAAAAGGGCTCCCCGAAGAGCTTTTAAAAGAGCATCCCGAGGAGTGCATCAGAATCCCGATGCTCCCGACACTCCGCAGCCTGAACCTTTCAAACGCAGTGGCAATCGTTGCATACGAAGCGCTGCGGCAGATAGGGTTTGAGAATATGCAGCTCACAGGGAACCTTCACAACATGAAATGGTAAGCCAGAGGTGCGCAAGGTTTCAAAATCGTACAAATTGGCAAAAAAATATTATTAAAAAGGCAAAAAATAGTTAAAATAACAATATAATATTCCGGATTCATATGTTATAATAATAACAATGTCGGAATTGAATTATAAAAATTTAAAATGGAGGTATAGATTTATGAATTATAACAAAAAGACCATTGAAGACATAAACCCGAAAGGCAAGCGCGTGCTTGTCCGTTGTGACTTCAACGTTCCTCAGGATGACAATGGAAACATCACATCCGATAAGAGAATCGTTGCCGCACTTCCTACGGTTAAATATCTTATTGAAAAGGGCGCAAGAGTTATCCTCTGCTCACATCTCGGTCGTCCGAAGGGCGAGGTCAACCCGAAGTTCTCTCTTGCTCCGGTTGCAAAGCGTCTTTCAGAGCTTCTGGAAGCTCCGGTAAAGATGGCAGCAGACGTTATCGGCGAAAATGCAAAGGCGCTTGCCGCTGCTCTTTCAGATGGCGAAGTAATGCTTCTTGAAAATGTGCGTTACCACAAGGAAGAAGAAAAGAACGATCCGGCTTTTGCAAAGGAGCTTGCATCATTGGCAGAGCTTTATGTAAATGATGCTTTCGGAACAGCTCATCGTGCGCATGCATCCACAGCCGGCGTCGCAGATTATCTCCCATCTGTTTGCGGATATCTTATCGGCAAAGAAATCGGAATCATGGGCGAGGCTCTCTCAAACCCCAAGCGTCCGTTTGTTGCAATTCTCGGCGGCGCAAAGGTTTCTGACAAGCTTGGCGTTATAAATAACCTTCTTGAAAAGGTTGACACTCTTATCATCGGTGGCGGCATGGCATATACCTTCCTCAGAGCGAAGGGATATGAGGTCGGAACAAGCCTTGTCGATGAGGAGAAAATTTCCTACTGCAAGGAAATGATGGAAAAGGCAGAGAAGCTCGGAAAAACCATGCTGCTCCCGATTGATACCGTCATCACGGCCTCCTTCCCCAGCCCGATTGATGCAGAGATTGCAACAGAGAATGTTGCGTCTGATGCTATTCCCGCTGACAAAATGGGCCTTGATATAGGTGAAAAGACGAGAGCGCTCTTTGCAAAGACGGTAAGCGATGCAAAAACAGTCGTATGGAACGGCCCTATGGGCGTTTTTGAAAATCCGATTCTTGCCGCAGGAACAGTTGCGGTAGCCGAGGCTCTTGCAAACACAGATGCCACAACAATTATCGGTGGCGGCGACTCGGCTTCTGCAGTCAAGAAGCTCGGTTATGACAAGAAGATGACACACATCTCAACAGGCGGCGGCGCATCTCTTGAATTCCTCGAGGGCCTTGCTCTTCCGGGAATTGCATGCCTTGAAGATAAGTAAGAAAATTTTTCAACAAACCTATACCAGTATAAGAAGGGAAATTCCCTGATTGACATAGATTAAGGAGAAATTTCACAATGAACAGAAAGTACAGAAAAACAATCATTGCGGGGAACTGGAAGATGAACAAGACTCCTGCAGAAACAAAGAAAATGTTTGAAGAGCTTAAAAGCTCAGTAGGAAAGCAGAAGTGGTGTGACGTTGTTCTTTGTGTTCCGTTTGTTGACATTCCGGCTGCATGCCGTGCGGCACGTGACGCAAAGATTGCCGTTGCTGCACAGAATATGCATTACGAAAATAACGGCGCATTTACCGGCGAGGTAAGCGGTGAGATGCTCAAAGAGCTCGGTGTTAAGTTCGTTGTTATCGGCCACAGTGAGCGCCGTGAGTACTACGGCGAAACAGACAAAACTGTTAACCTCAAAGTCAAGAAGGCTCTTGAAGTAGGCCTTCGCCCGATTGTCTGTGTCGGGGAAACCTTAGAGCAGCGCGAATATGATGTAACAAAAGAACATATAACAATGCAGGTAAAAATTGCGCTTGCTGACGTTCCGGCTGAAAAGGTAAGAAAAATAGTATTCGCTTACGAGCCTATCTGGGCTATCGGTACGGGAAAAACTGCTACATCCGAGCAGGCAGCAGAGGTTTGCGAGCATATCCGTGCGGTCATCCGTGCAAAATACGGTGCAAGAACAGCTCGTGCAGTTACAATCCAGTACGGTGGTTCGATGAATCCGAAAAACGCAGCAGAGCTTCTTGCGCAGCCCGATGTTGACGGCGGTCTCATCGGCGGTGCATCACTAAAAACGGAGGATTTTGTCGCAGTAATCAATGCGGCAAACCAGTAAAAATATGAGTAAAAAAACACCCATTACATTGATAATAATGGACGGATTCGGAAATGCCGAGTGCGGCAAGGCAAACGCAATCAGCGCAGCATCAACTCCGAATCTCGAAAAGATTTTTTCGGAAAATCCGCGTTCATCTCTTCATGCGTCAGGGCTTGACGTTGGTCTTCCCGATGGGCAGATGGGAAACTCAGAGGTAGGCCATACTAACATCGGTGCGGGAAGAGTAGTGTTTCAGGATTTGCCGAGAATTACCCGTGCAATTTCTGACGGCAGTTTTTTTGAAAACCGCGAGCTTCTTGCAGCTTGCGAAAACTGCAAGAAAAACGGCAGCGCGCTTCATCTTATGGGCCTTATGTCGGATGGAGGAGTGCATAGCCACAATACCCACGTCTGGGGGCTTCTTGAACTTGCAAAGCGCTGCGGGCTAGAGAAGGTTTTTATTCACTGCTTCCTTGACGGGCGTGACGTCTCTCCGACTTCCGGAGCTGCGTTTGTCCAGGAATGTGCTGAAAAGTGCGAAGAAATCGGTGTTGGCGGTATTGCAACGGTCATGGGCAGATACTATGCAATGGACCGTGACAACCGCTGGGAGCGCGTTGAGCGAGCCTATCGCGCAATAGTTTTTGCCGAAGGCGAGGCAATGGAGAGTGCTCCGGAAACCGTCAAAAAGTCATACGAAGACGGAAAGACAGACGAATTTGTCGAACCTGCTGTCATGAAGGGCTATAAGGGTGTTTCGGAAAACGATTCTGTTATATTCTTCAACTATCGCCCCGACCGCGCGAGAGAGATTACGCGCACGTTCGTTGATGAAGCTTTTGACGGCTTCTCTCGGGGTGAGGGATTTTGTAAAGTGCATTATGTCTGCATGACTCAGTATGATGCGAATATGCCAAATGTCCATGTTGCATTTTCTCCGGAGAGCCTTGAAAACACCTTTGGTGAGTATATAAGCTCTCTCGGCGCTCGCCAGCTCCGAATTGCGGAAACCGAAAAGTATGCCCATGTTACATTCTTCTTCAACGGCGGTGTTGAAAAGATGTATGAGGGAGAGGACAGAATCCTCGTCAATTCCCCGAAGGTTGCGACATATGATTTGCAGCCTGAGATGAGCGCATACGAGGTTACCGATAAGGTCATAGAAGCTATTGGGAAGAGAATATATGATGTAATCATCTTAAACTATGCAAACTGCGATATGGTAGGCCACACAGGCGTTTTCGATGCTGCAAAGGCAGCGGTTGAAACGGTTGACAGTTGTGTAGGAAAAGTAGTAAAGGCAGTTTCTGACGTTGGCGGAATCAGCATAATCACAGCAGACCACGGCAACGCGGATAAAATGCTTGAAGAAGACGGTGTTTCTCCGTTTACCGCACACACTACAAACACAGTTCCGTTCTGCATAGTTGGTGCAAATGTAAAGCTCCGGGATGGTAAGCTTTGCGACATCGCTCCCACAATGCTTGACCTCATGGGTGTAAACCGTCCGTCTGAAATGACGGGAGAATCACTTATAGTCGAATAAAATTTCACATAAATAATAAACGTAAAGGAGAAATGAAAAATGAAAAAGTTTGCAGAAATCGTTGATGTAGTCGGCCGCCAGGTTATCGACTCTCGCGGAAACCCCACAGTTGAGGTTGATGTTTACGTTGATGACGGCATCAACACATACATCGGCCGTGCAGCAGTTCCATCCGGCGCATCAACCGGTATCTTCGAAGCATGCGAGCTTCGTGATGGCGACAAGTCAAAGTTTATGGGCAAGAGCGTTTACAAGGCTGTTGACGCTGTAAACAACGATATTGCTGAGGCAATTATCGGAATGAACGCACTTGACCAGGTCGAGATCGACCGCACAATGATCGAGCTCGACGGCACACCGAACAAGACAAAGTTTGGCGCAAATGCTATCCTCGGTACTTCTCTTGCTGTTGCTAAAGCAGCTGCAGAAGCTCTCCAGATGCCGCTCTATTCTTACATCGGCGGTGTAAACGCAAAGACTCTTCCGGTTCCGATGATGAACATCTTAAATGGTGGCGCACATGCTTCCAACAACGTTGACATCCAGGAATTCATGATTATGCCGGTTGGCGCACCGAGCTTCTCAGAAGCTCTCCGTTGGTGCACAGAAGTCTTCCACAACCTCAAGTCAGTTCTCAATGGCATGGGCATGACAACTGCAGTTGGTGACGAAGGCGGATTTGCTCCGAACCTCAAGAAGGACGAAGACGCTATCAAGGTTATTCTCGAGGCTGTTGAGAAAGCAGGATTTAAGCCGGGCGACGACTTCATGATCGCTATTGATGCTGCATCTTCTGAGTGGTATCAGGAAGACGGAACATACCTTCTCCCGAAGGCAAAGAAGAAGATGACAAAGCAGCAGCTTGTTAACTACTGGAAGAACCTCACAAGCAAGTACCCGATTATCTCTCTCGAAGACGGTGTTGCTGAGGAAGACTGGGAAGCATGGGCTCTCCTCACAAAGGCTATCGGCGACAAGGTTCAGCTCGTTGGTGACGACCTCTTCGTTACAAACGTTGAGCGCCTTTCAAAGGGTATCGACCTCGGCGTAGGTAACTCAATCCTCATCAAGGTTAACCAGATCGGTTCTCTCACAGAGACTCTTGATGCTATCCAGATGGCTAACCGCGCAGGTTACACAGCTGTTGTTTCTCACCGCTCAGGCGAAACAGAGGATACAACAATTGCTGACATCGCAGTTGCTCTTAACGCAGGTCAGATCAAGACAGGTGCACCGAGCCGTACAGACCGTGTTGCGAAGTACAACCAGCTTCTCCGCATCGAGGAAGAGCTTGGCGACAGCGCAATCTACCTCGGCCGCAAGGCATGGTTCAACCTTAAGTAATTAAGGGGTAAATGAATTAAAGGTGTGAGAAGAAAACTTCTCACACCTTTTTGTTATACAATAAACAAAAAAGACATCTGTCAGATGTCTTTTTTGTGGTGGACGATAACGGACTCGAACCGCTGACCCTCTGCACGTCAAGCAGATGCTCTACCAGCTGAGCTAATCGTCCAAATCAGAACAACAAATATTATAACTTAAAAGAACGTGCTTGTCAAGCATTTTTTGGGCTGAAAAACACCTTTGCAAAAAGATGTAAAAAAAGAGAAATAACCTCCGGCTGATGCAACCTTTCACCTTACATCACATCCGGAGGTTATTTCTGTTCACTCTTGATATCTAACATCAATTTAACCTCTCTTTCTGTTGAATCTGCTGCCCTCTGCTTTTTTTGACCGAACTTTCCGAATTAAAGCTCTTCTCCAAAACTACAACTCTATATTTTCAAGGACCAGAATTGGATTTTTAAAGAATGTCTTTATACATATGAGAGAGTAGAGAATTTTAATTCTTCGGTCTTTTTACATCCTCCATGGCTTTAACGCACTTCGAAGGCTGCAGTTTTTTGAGTGTGGAACCTATGCACTAAGGGCGACTTAACTTGTCACTTGATGAAGTTATCCATCTCTATCCCCTTAACACATCTGAACCTTTCTTTACCGGAACATTGGTATCACCCTTTCTGTATCTATATAATAACATCTGTAAAGACGGTTTTCAATTAGTAAAATCCATAAACTTTAAGACTCTTTTTTATGCAAAACACAGAAATTACGCCGCGGGCGATGATTTTTATTGACATGGGGTATTCAGGCATGATATTATAAACATATTGGATTGTTAAAAAAATAACAATATCTGCACCGGGTGGAGTTTCCCGAGGTGCAGATTATTTATATGCCCTTGAAATTTTTACCTATATATGGTATAGTATATTTCGGATTAAGCAGATGCGAAAGAAGGTAGTTTTGTATGAAAATATATGAAGAGCTTGTTGCCCGCGGGCTTATCGCCCAGGTCACAAATGAAGATGAAATCCGTGACCTCGTCAACAACGGCCGCGCAACTTTCTATATAGGCTTTGACCCGACTGCAGACTCTCTCCATGTTGGTCATTTTATGGCATTGTGTCTTATGAAGCGCCTTCAGATGGCAGGAAACCGACCGATAGCACTTATCGGCGGAGGAACAGCAATGATTGGAGACCCCTCGGGCCGTACAGATATGCGCTCCATGATGACGAGGGAAACAATTCAGCACAATTGCGATTGCTTCAAAAAGCAGATGGAGAGATTCATTGAGTTTGGAGAGGGCAAGGCAATGATGGTCAATAATGCCGATTGGCTTCTTGATCTCAATTATGTAGATGTTCTCCGTGAGGTCGGAGCTTGCTTCTCAGTTAACAATATGCTTCGCGCAGAGTGCTACAAGCAGCGCATGGAAAAAGGGCTTTCCTTCCTCGAATTCAACTATATGATCATGCAGTCATATGATTTCTACTATATGTATCAGAAGCTTGGTTGCAATATGCAGTTTGGCGGAAACGACCAGTGGAGCAATATGCTTGGCGGAACAGAGCTTATAAGAAAAAAGCTCGGAAAAGATGCTCACGCTATGACAATCACCCTCCTTTTAAACTCTGAGGGAAAGAAAATGGGAAAAACGGCAAGTGGAGCTGTCTGGCTTGACCCGAACAAGACAAGCCCGTTTGAGTTCTATCAATATTGGAGAAACGTTGATGATGCAGACGTTATGAAGTGTTTGCGTATGCTCACCTTCCTCCCCATTGAAGAGATTGAAGAAATGGAAAAATGGGAAGATAGCCGCATAAATGAAAAGAAAGAGATTCTTGCATATGAGCTTTGCGCTCTTGTTCACGGAAAAGAAGAAGCAGGTAAAGCTCGCGATGCAGCCCGCAGCCTGTTTGCAGGCGGTGGAGACGATTCCAATATGCCGACGACAGAGCTTTCTGTGGATGATGTGGCAGAAGGCATAGGTGTTCTCGATTTGCTTGTCAAAACTGAGCTTGCACCCTCAAAGGGCGAGGCGAGGCGCCTGGTTCAGCAAGGTGGCATTTCAATAGATGGCGAAAAAGTTGAAGCAGCAGATTTCGTTGTGACTGTGGAGAAGCTCAAAGAGGGCGTAAAGATTAAAAAGGGCAAAAAGGTCTTCCACCGCGCGATTATAAAATAGAAAGCAAATAATAAAAATGGTTGTGTCACGTTAATGACACAACCATTTTTTGAAAAATCAAAATTGCAAGCAAAAACAACAAAACCAGGGAGACATAAATTAATATCTCCCTGACTGATGTTATTTGCTTAAATAAGGCTCTGCACAAATACAGATTCGCTGGCTATTGTATGCTTTCGATAGAGTAGTCTTTAAGGTCTGAGTGACCGCCGTATTCAATTCCGTTATTACGTACGCCAGAAAAAAGACTTCTAAGGCTTGTAGTAATTACGTCAGCAACGTCAATAGCAACGATTTCAAGCTTCGGCTCTGTATAGTTCTTCATACTACAGACTCTCCTCCACAAAATATTGCATAAGTATTATATAATATATTTTTTAGAATTGCAAGCTTTTTTTTAA
>JAZRPO010000009.1:0-8645 GCA_045649265.1 Eubacteriales bacterium | reverse complement strand
AAAGCAAAGCTTCTGTACGACTTCCTCGACGATAGCAGCCTCTTTATTCCGCATGCAGAAAAGAACTCCCGTTCTCTTATGAACGTTACATTCAGAACAGGAAACGAAGAGCTTGATGCTCAGTTCGTAAAAGAAGCAGGCGCGGCGGGCTTTCTCTCAATCAAGGGTCACCGCTCAGTTGGCGGCATGCGTGCTTCCATCTACAATGCTATGCCCGTTGAGGGCGTTGAAAAGCTCGTTAAGTTTATGGGCGAGTTTGAAGTTAAAAACAAATAGGAGGATTTCTTTATGTATAACGTAAAGTTAATGAATAAAATTTCGTCAACCGGCCTTAGCAGATTGCCGGCAGACCGGTTTACCTGCGGAGCTGATGTCGCAAGCCCTGCGGCTCTTCTTGTCCGCTCAGCAGACCTTCATTCCGAAGAGTTCAACCCTGAGCTTCTCTGCATCGCGCGCGCGGGCGCCGGCGTCAACAACATTCCTCTTGAACGCGCAGCCGAGAGCGGCATCGTCGTTTTCAATACTCCCGGCGCAAACGCAAACGCAGTTAAAGAGCTTGTCCTCACAGGCCTTTTCCTTTCATCAAGAAAGGTATATGAGGGAATTGAATGGGCAAAAACCCTCAAAGACGAGGGTGACGAGGTCGAAAAGCTTGTAGAAAAGGGCAAAAGCCAGTTCGTCGGTCCTGAAATCCAGGGCAAAACCCTCGGTGTTATCGGCCTTGGTGCTATCGGTGTTTTAGTTGCAAACGCAGCCGAAAAGCTCGGCATGACTGTTCTCGGATACGACCCGTATCTCTCCGTCAACGCGGCCTGGAGCGTTTCTCACAACATTCGCCACTGCACAGACATTAACGAAATCTACGAGAAGAGTGATTATATTACAATCCACGTTCCGGCAACTCCGGAAACCAAAGGCATGATAAACTCTGCTACCATCTCTGTTATGAAAGATGGCGTCAGAATCCTCAACTTCGCGCGTGGCACACTTGTCAATACCGACGACATAATCGCAGCGCTCAATTCCGGCAAGGTTGCAAAGTATGTTACCGATTTCCCGGATGCTGCTATCATCGGTTGCGACAATGTTGTTGCTATTCCTCACCTTGGCGCATCTACCCCCGAAAGCGAAGAAAACTGCGCTGTTATGGCAGTTGATGAGCTGAAAAACTACATTCTTAACGGCAACATCAAAAACTCCGTAAACTTCCCGACTGTATGTATGCCGAGAAACGGAGATAGCAGGCTTTGCATTCTCCATAAAAATGTTCCGAACATGGTTAACAAAATAACCGCTGAGGTTTCTGCTGCAAACCTTAACATTGCACATATGCAGAATGCTTCAAAGCGCGATTGGGCATATACCGTGATTGACCTTGACGGCGATGTTTCGGATGATATCGTTGCAAAGATTGAATCTCTCCCGGCAATCGTCCGCGCAAGAATGATAAAGTAATTTTTTCAGAAGATACAAACGGGCTGTGGCAAATAGTTTTGCCACAGCCCATCTTTTATTTTATTAATGAAAGGCCGGATTTTTCCGTCTCGGTTTTGAGAATTTCGCGAAGAGTTTTGAGCGTTTCCTCTATATTGTCGTTTACGAGAACATAGTCGTAATTTTTTGACATTTCCTCTTCATATTCATAGCGTTTTAAGCGAAGGTCTATATCCTTTTCGCCACGCCCGATAAGGCGCTCCCGAAGCTGCTCCTTGTCCTTCGGCTTTAAGTAGATTGCAACAACATCCTCCATAAGCTTTTTGAGACTGAGAGTTCCTTCAACATCAATGTCCTTTATGAGCACTTTTCCTTCGCTTGCGCACTTTTCAAGAATTTTTCTGCTCGTTCCGTAAAGGTTGCCGTGAATCGGGCAATATTCAAGCATCTCACCGCGCGAGAGCATGCCCTCAAACTCGTCCTTTGAGACGAAGATATACGGGCGGCCCTGCTCCTCACCCGGGCGCATGGCGCGCGTAGACACGGTTGGCATAAGGGCAAGGTTATTATATTCTTCAAGGAGGGCATTGATTATGGTGTTCTTGCCCACTCCTGCGCTTCCTGACATTATTATAAGCATATATACACCTCTATATTTTTCTGTACGCCCGTTTTCTATCGTCCGAGCGAAGGACGGATTGCCGCATAAATCTTTCGTGCAATGTCGGAGTTGTTCATCGTGTAGAGATGTATTCCCTGAACACCGTTTTCAAGAAGGTCAACTATCTGTGCGGCGGCAAATTCGATTCCCGCTTCATACAAGGCTTCGGCGTCGTTTTCGTATTTCTGCATCATTTTTGCAAGCTCCGGCGGAATGGAGGCGCCACAGTTTGTAACCATTCTTTCAAGCTGTTTTTTGTTCGTAACCGGCATAATGCCCGCTTCTATCGGAACATTTATCCCGGCAAGGCGGGCTCTGTCAAGAAAATCATAAAAATATCTGTTTGCAAAGAAAAGCTGTGAAACCAAGTGGGAAACTCCGTTTTCAATCTTATATTTAAGATTAAGAACATCTGTTACAAGGTCGGAAGCCTCAGGATGCCCTTCCGGATAACAGCCACCCGAAACGTTAAAGCCTCGCTCCGATACAAGCTTTGCAAGGTCAGATGCATATGTAAAATCATGTTTTCTCTCGCCGTCTGCCGGAATATCGCCACGCAGAGCAAGGATGTTCTCAATGCCGTGTTCCGGAAGAATGGCGAGCGTTTTTTCCGTCTCCTCGCGCGTCTGCGAAACACAGGTAAGATGCATAAGCGGCTCGATTCCGAAGCGGTTTTTGATCTCTCCTGCCAGAAGGGTGGTTGCGGCAGTGGCAGCAGAGCCACCTGCGCCGTATGTAACGCTTATGAAATCAGGGGAAAGCTCTGCCATTTCGCCGAGCTTTGCATAAAGCGCATCTATTGTACCCTCTTTCTTCGGAGGGAAAATTTCAAGCGAAAAAACGCGCCGTTTGTCGCTGAACATTGATGAAATTTTCATTATGGTCACCGCCAAAATAATTCCTTATACTAATAATACATTATTATTCCGCTTAAATCAAGTAAAACCGTTGATTTTTGCGCTCTTAAATGTTATAATTACAGTTAATATTAAATTGGATAACTATGTACACTTTATCCTCGGAGGTTTTGACGTGAAATATTTTGTTATGCTTGGCGACGGTATGGCTGACCGCCCTTTGCCTTCGCTTTCCGGAAAAACGCCGCTTTCTGCCGCAAATAAACCGAATATGGACTTTATCTCAAAAAACGGAGAGCTTGGAATCACCAATACTCTCTTTGAGGGGATGCCGACAGGCAGCGACATTGCAAACCTTTGTGTTTTCGGATATGACCCCAAGAAATACTATACGGGCAGAAGCCCGATTGAGGCGCTCGGCCTTGATATTCCGCTTGATGACAGCGACACTGTTTTCCGGCTCAATCTTGTCAGCATATCAACAGACGGTGATTTCGAAGACAAGACGATGCTTGACCACAGCTCCGATAAGATTACAAACGAGGAAGCCTACGAGCTTCTGGATGCAATTTCCGAGCGATTTTCCACGTCCTCGCGTTCTTTCAGGCGTGGCGTGAGCTATCGCCACATAATGATATGGAGCGGAATAGATTACAACTACACCATGACTCCGCCGCACGATATCCTCGGCAGAAAAATCAAAGACTATCTCCCGGGCGGACCGTATGCGGCTGAGGTTCTTTCAATGATGCGCGAAAGCTATGACCTTCTGATGGCGCATCCCGTTAACATTTCGAGAATGGAGCGCGGGCTTCTCCCGGCAAACTGCATCTGGCTGTGGGGCGAGGGCACAAAGCCTCGGCTCACAAGCTTCCCCGAACAATTCGGCATATCGGGCGCCGTTGTTACAGCCGTTCCCCTTATTATGGGGCTTGCGCGCGGCATCGGGCTTTCCACCTATGAGGTTGAGGGCGCAACAGGAGATTACTACACCAACTACAAGGGCAAAGCGGAGGCATCTGTCCGCGCATTTTCTGACGGCGCAGACTTTGTTTTTACACACGTTGAAGCTCCCGATGAGTGTGGGCATGACGGCGACATTGACCTTAAAATAAAATCAATTGAACGCATAGATGGCGAGATTCTCGGCCCGGTTATTGAATACCTCAAATCAACAGGCGAAGAGTTCCGCATTCTCCTTATGCCTGACCACCCGACACCTATTGAGGCGAGAACTCACGTTATTGAGCCTTGCCCGTATGTAATCTACGGTAGCGGCTTCAATGAAAAAAGCGGGCTTTGCTATGATGAAGAAAACGCAAAAAAGAGCGGAATCGTTATTCCGCTTGCGTATAACATTATGGATCGTTTTGTACGAGGAAAGGATGTTGAATAAATGGCTAATGATAAAAAAGTTGAGCAGATTACCGATATGGAGGTTGATTTTGCTCAATGGTTTACTGATGTATGCAAAAAGGCTGAGCTTATCGACTATTCCTCAATAAAGGGTGTTTTTGTATATCGCCCTTACGGTTATGCAATCTGGGAAAACATCCAGCGAATTATGGATGAGGAGTTTAAAAATCAGGGGGTTCAGAACGTTTATATGCCCCTGCTCATCCCCGAATCTCTTCTTCAAAAGGAGAAGGACCATGTTGAGGGATTTGCTCCCGAATGTGCATGGGTTACCATGGGCGGCTCAGAAAAGCTTGAGGAGAGATGTGCCATCCGCCCGACAAGTGAGACGATTTTTTGCGAGCATTTTGCAAACGTTTTGCAGTCCCACCGCGATTTGCCGATGAAGTACAATCAGTGGTGCAGCGTTCTCCGTTGGGAGAAAACGTCACGCCCGTTTCTCCGCCATCGCGAATTTCTCTGGCAGGAGGGCCACACTATCCACGCAACGGCAGAAGAAGCAAAAGAGTTTACCCAAACTATGCTCAATGTCTATGCAGATTTTTGTGAAAACGTTCTTGCTATGCCCGTTACACGCGGCAAAAAAACTGATAAAGAGAAGTTCAACGGAGCTGAGGCAACCTACACCATTGAGTGTATGATGCACGACCGCAAAGCCTTGCAGGCAGGAACCTCCCATTATTTCGGTGACGGTTTTGCAAAGGCATTTGAAATTGAGTTTACTGACAAGAACAATAAGCTCACAAACCCGCATCAGACATCCTGGGGCGTTTCAACGCGTCTTATCGGCGGCATCATTATGACTCATGGCGACAACAACGGCCTTGTTCTCCCTCCGAAGATTGCGCCGATTCAGGCCGTCATCATTCCGATTGCAGCACACAAGGGCGGGGTTTTGGAAGCGGCAGACGAGCTCCTTGCAAAGCTTCATAATGCCGGATTGAGAGTTAAATGCGACACATCCGACAATTCTGCCGGCTGGAAGTTTGCAGAGTATGAAATGAAGGGCGTTCCGGTAAGAATCGAGCTCGGCCCGCGCGACCTTGAAGCAGGTCAGTGCGTCCTTGTTTCCCGCGTAACCCGTGAAAAGAAGGTTGTTTCACTTGACAATATTGTTGATGAAGCAAACAAGGCTCTTTCGGAGGTTCATTCCGCCCTCTATGAAAAGGCTCTCCGCAACCGCGAGGAGCATACCTATACCGCAACAAGCTTTGAAGAAATTAAAGAAATCGCAAAAACAAAGACCGGATTTGTCAAGACAATGTGGTGCGGCGAGCTTGACTGTGAGCTTAAGGTTAAGGAAGAAGCGGGAATGACCTCTCGCTGCATTCCGTTTGACCAGGAGCAGATTTCTGACGTCTGCCCGATTTGCGGAAAACCTGCAAAGCATATGATTTACTGGGGAGTTGCATATTAATATGTCGCTCCGGGATAAAGGAGATTTTCTATGAGTACATTAAAAAACAGACTCACAGAACTTGTTACTGCTGCTTTTTGTGATGCCGGGTATGATTCATCCCTTGGCGTTGTCACTTTTTCTGACCGCCCCGACCTTGCTCAGTTTCAGTGCAACGGTGCGCTTACTGGTGCAAAGCTGCACAGAAAGAGCCCGATGATGATTGCAAACGACGTTGCTGTGCGTCTTTCTTCAAATGAAATTTTCAAGAGCGTTTCTGTTGCGCCGCCCGGATTTATAAACATCGTGCTCTCCGATGCCTTTCTGGCAGAGGAAGCCGCAAAAATGGCAAGCAGCGAGCGCCTTGCGCTTCCGCTTATGGAAGAAAAAACAATAGTTGTTGACTATGGCGGCCCGAATGTTGCAAAGCCTTTGCACGTCGGCCACCTGCGTGCGGCAATCATCGGAGAAACCTTGAAGCGACTTGCCCGTTTTCTGGGGCATAAGGTAATAGGCGATGTCCACCTCGGAGACTGGGGATTGCAGATGGGGCTCATAATAGCTGAGCTTGAAAGAGTTTCTCCGGAGCTTGCGTATTTTGACGAGAGCATTACCGCCGGTTATCCGGAAGAGTCTCCCGTCACGATTGATGACCTTTCAAAGCTGTATCCCCAAGCAAGCCTTCGCTCGAAGTCCGATGAGGACTTCCGTGCACGCGCAATGCGCGCGACCTTTGATTTACAGAACGGCCGCCCGGGATATGTTGCGCTTTGGAAAAAGTTTCTTGAAGTTTCGATTTCCGACCTCAAAAAAAGCTATGCCCGCCTCGGGGTTGACTTTGATATGTGGCTTGGCGAGAGTGATGCGGCTCCGTATGTCAACGAGCTTTTGAAAACGCTTGACGAAAAAAAACTCACCTATTTAAGCGACGGTGCTCTCATTGCCGATGTTGCACTTCCTGATGATGAGGAGCCTGTTCCTCCCGTTATCATAAGCAAAAGTGACGGTTCTCAGCTTTACGCCACAACCGACCTTGCAACAATTATCCAGAGAAGGTGCGATTTTAACCCTGACGAAATCTGGTATGTTGTTGACAGCCGTCAGTCGATGCACTTTAAGCAGGTGTTCCGCCTTGCAAAAAAAGCAGAGCTTGTATCTCCCGAAACCAAGCTTTTCCACATAGGCTTTGGAACCATGAACGGAAGCGACGGCAAGCCCTATAAAACCCGTGAGGGCGGCGTTATGAGTCTTTCCGTTCTCATTGGCACCGCAAAGGATGCTGCAAAAGCGAGAATAGACGAGTCTGAAACCGCAAAAAATCTTCCTGATGCCGAGCGCGCTGCTATTGCAGAGAAGGTTGGCATCGCTGCAATAAAGTTTGGCGACCTTATAAACCACCGTTCGCGCGACTATATTTTTGACCTTGACCGCTTCCTTGCAACAGAGGGGAAAACGGGGCCGTATCTGCAATATACAGTCGTCAGAATCTCCTCGCTTCTTTCGAGGGCCAAGGAGCGCGGCGCAAGCTCAGGTGCTATTCTTCCTCCAAAAAGCGACACGGAGCGCGAGCTTTTGGTAAAGCTCTTCTCCGTTGGCGATGTTCTTCTCCGTGCTTTTGACGAAAAGGCACCGAGCGCGATTTGCGAGGTTATGTTTGATATAGCAGGCCTTTTCAACAGGTTTTATTTTGAAAACAAAATTCTTTCAAACGAAAACGAGGCCGAGCGCTCATCCTGGCTTGCCATTATCGAACTTGTCAGAAGAACGCTTCTCATGCTGCTTGATATTTTCTCAACGGAAGTCCCGCCGATAATGTAGCTTAAGATTGCGAAAACGAGTGTTTAATTTTAAAAATTTTACCTTTCAAATTTTGCGATGCCCGAGTTTTCGGGCATCGCATTTTTTTACATGGAAACTCGCTTTTATTTTTCCGTTTAATCCAAAATATCCGAAATTTTAAAGAGCATAATAAAAAAGAAAGGAGGCGAAAAGATTTTTTAATGAAAATTTTAAAAAATGGGGCTAAATTTTTTGCCGCGGTTATAATTTCTGTCTCAATTATAATAACGGCAAGCGCAGCGGATACACTTGTCCCTCTCGGCCATACGACAGGTATAAAAATTTCATCAAGCGGAGCCATGGTTATTGATTTTTCCGAAAACCTTTCTCCAAACCCCTGTAAAAGCGCCGGCATTCAACCCGGTGATATAATCAAAAAAGCAGGTGGTAAAGAAATTTTTTCGAATGAAGATCTCATCACGGCGGTGAACAACAGCTGCGGAAACCCCCTCATAGTTGAGTATCTCCGAAACGGAAAAACTCATACCTGTACCGTAATCCCTAAGAGGTGTGACGACGGCTCGTTTGCAGTCGGAGTATGGGTGCGCGACTCTATCGCAGGTATCGGAACGCTAACGTACTTTGACCCGGAAACAAATTCTTACGGAGCGCTCGGGCATGGAATTTCCGACAGCAAAACAAGCACGCTTGTTCCCTTGCAAAACGGGAGTCTTTTGCCCTCGGTGGTGCAAAGCGTAGTCAAGGGTAAGCCCGGGCATCCCGGCGAGCTTGTAGGCTCGTTTGATGTTGATAAGACCTCAGCGAGCATTGTCAAGAATACCGAGGGCGGAATCTTCGGAAAAATAACAGACGAAAAATTTATTGTTCAGACCAAAGCTTTGCCGCTTGCAGAAAAAGATGAAGTAAAGCGTGGTGCGGCAACTATCCTCTCAAATATTGAGGGTGATCAGGTAAAGGAATATGACATTGAAATAACAGCAATTTATTTTGATGGTGAAAAAACAAAAAATATGCTTATACGTGCAACAGACCCCGAGCTTTTATCAAAAACCGGCGGCATAGTCTGTGGAATGAGCGGCTC
>JAZRPO010000008.1:0-13745 GCA_045649265.1 Eubacteriales bacterium | reverse complement strand
AGCACAAAAAATTGCAGTTCTTTCGTGAATGTTATGGTCATAAAGGGTATTGTCAGAATCGAAAAGAATAATTTCATATTTTGAAAGCATTGTAGAAAATCCCCTCACTTTGAAAGTCTCGCAGGCAGAGCACGCATACGTGCAGAGCTTATTAAGCCGAGAATCATATACACGGCGAGTACACTTGATCCGCCGTAAGAAAAGAGCGGGAGAGTAAGCCCGATTACGGGAAGCAGCCCCGTGCACATACCGATGTTTTCAATAGTCTGGAAGATAAGCAAAGCCGAAACTCCGGTGCAAATCAGATAGGACGAAAAGGATGCAGAGCGCATGGTGATTGAAATGCAACGGAAGATTACTAAACCGAGAATGACAAGAATGAGAAGACATCCCAGAAACCCAAGCTCCTCACCGGCAACGGAGAAAATAAAGTCAGTCTGCTTTGCAGGGAGATACCCGAGCTGCGTTTGCGTTCCTGCTCCAAGCCCGCGCCCGAAAAACTGGCCGGAGCCGATTGCAATCTTGCTTTGTATTGCGTGGTAACCGCGACCTAATGGGTCAAGCTCCGGATTAAAAACAACAAGAAGCCGCATTTTCTGGTCAGGGCGGAGAACAAAATTCCATATTATCGGAGATAGCGCCGCAAGTGATAAAAAAGCTCCTGCAAACCACCGCAGTTTAATTCCTGCGGCAAACATCATAACCGCAAAGATTATGAGATAAACCAAAACAGAACCAAGGTCTGAGGAAACTATATACAAAAGAGCAATGGGGATAAGAGCAAACAGCGAAATGATTATGACCGAAGATACGGAATCAAGACGGTCTTCAAAATAATTTATATGACCTGCGAGGGAAATAATAAAGAAAAATTTTCCAAGCTCTGCAGGCTGAATACCTATTCCGCCGAAACGAATCCAGGCTCGGTTACCGGTTTCTTCACTTCCGGTCCCGAAGAAAATGAGAAGACATATTAAAAGGAAATTTGCAACATAGGCATACTTCCACCATGAGCTCAGAGAATCGAGGTCAAGCCATGAAAGAAGAAGATATAAAGCGACTCCGAGAATCGTTGCTATAAGCTGAATTTTTATGAAGCTTCCGCTTCCCATGCTCTGAGTCGCGCTGCCAATCAAAATCATTCCGAAAACAGAAGCGAAAAGAGAAATTGCGAGAAGCTTCGTGTCTACTTGCTTGAAAAAACTATGCAATCCGCGAAAAAAAGACGACATCGCAAAAAAACCTCCTTCGTTTTCGAGTCCCGAGTATAATATTACCACTGTTTTATCAAAAGGTCAAATTTAAAATAAAAAACTTGTACTATATTTGATGGACAAAAAGGGTTATCTGTGATATACTATATTCTGTATTGTTGCGTTTCGAAAGAAGGAGGACAGAGCTTATGAATAACCGCTTCAAAAAATGGATAGAGCCAAAGTTCATTTTAAGCTTTGTAGCCATATTTATATTTTCTGCAGTTTCATTTTTCTATGCAGATGCAAAGGTTGCTTTTGCAGAGTTTGTTGCAAGTATAATCATACTTGTAATCTATCTTTTGACAGCACAAAGCCGTGAGAAGAAGCTGCGCAAACAAATAGAAGAAACCTTTGACTCTATAAATCAGGCAAACCGCAATTCCGCAATGGATTTTCCTATGTCGATGGCGGTTATAAAGTTTGACAGCAAGGAAGTTATCTGGGCAAACTCAGCCTTTGCGGATATGGCAGGAGTGCACGATTATGTTTTTGAGAAAAAGCTTTTTGAGCTGATTCCCGAATTTGACCTTGCGTGGGTAATCGACGGAAAACGCGAGTGCCCCACAGAAATTGCCATTTCAGGAAAGATGTACAAGGTTTTCGGAAGTCTGTATCACACTGATGGAGAAAAAAATGCCTCAACGCTTCTTACGCTGTATTGGCTTGATGTTTCGGAATATTCCGAAAAGATTGCGGAGTTTGAAAATGCAAGGCAGATAGTTTCCGTAATTATGATAGATAACTATGCGGAAATTATGGATGGGCTCAACGATGCCGAGCGATCCATTGTTGTTGCGGAAATAGATAAGCGACTTGCGGAGTGGACAGCTTCTGCAAACGGTATATTTATGCGATATGAACGCGATAAATATCTATATATATTCCATCAGCAATATCTTGCAAAATACACGGCAGAGAAATTTTTGATTCTTGATTCTGTCAGAGAAATCCAGAGCAAGAACGGCATTAAGGTAACTCTAAGCATAGGAATCGGCAAGGATGGCCAGAACTTCAAGGAAAACCACAGAAACGCCCGCCTTGCGATTGATATGGCGCTCTCGCGCGGCGGTGATCAGGTTGTTATTCGTGATAAGTTCAGCTTTGACTTTTTTGGCGGCCGCTCTCAGGAGCTTGAAAAGAGAACAAAGGTAAAATCGCGCGTTATGGCAAATGCGCTTGAAGGGCTCATCCGAGACAGCTCGGGAGTTATAATTATGGGGCACAGGGGTGCTGACAACGACAGCATCGGTGCGGCAATCGGAATTGCGTGTATTGCAAGAAAAATCGGCAAGAGCGCTTCAATAGTCGTAGGTCAAAGGACAAGCGCAGACGTTCTTATCAGAAAGATTAAGACGGAGCACGAGTATGACGGAGCTTTTATAAGTGCTGAGGATGCGCTTCTTGAAGCGGACAGTGATACGTTACTTGTCGTTGTTGATACAAACAGAAAAACGGTGGTGGAATCAGAGGCGCTTCTCGAATCCGTAAATAAGGTCGCAGTAATAGACCACCACAGGCGTGGCGCAGACTATATTGAAAATGCAGTTTTAAATTTCCATGAGCCATATGCATCAAGCACGTGCGAGCTGGTTGCCGAGCTTTTGCAATATATTGTCGAAACCCGCGACATTTTAAGCTGTGAGGCTGAGGCGATTTTATCGGGAATTGTTATAGACACCAAAAAATTCACGATGAAAACCGGCGTCAGAACCTTTGAAGCTGCGGCATATCTTCGACGTGCAGGTGCCGACACAACCGAGCTCAAACGAATTTTGCAGGACGACATTAAAACATATGTAAAGAGAGCGGAGCTTGTTAAGCTTGCAAAGATGTATCATGACAGAGTTGCAATAGTCGAGTATAACGGTCAGAGTGACAGGAAAATTGCCGCTCAGGCAGCTGATGACCTTCTGACAATTCAGGGAGTTCAGGCGGCGTTTGTTTTGTTCCAGGAGCAAGGGAATGTAAATATTTCGGCTCGCTCTCTCGGCGAAATAAATGTTCAGGTTATCCTTGAAAAGCTCGGAGGAGGAGGCCATTTTGACACCGCCGGAGCTCAGCTTGAAGATAAAAAAATTGAAGAGGCATCAATTGAACTCAAAAAGGTAATAGATGATGTTTTGGGCTAAAAATCAATAATTATTAAGCTATTTAAGGCGAATTACGGAGGTATATAAAATGAAGGTAATTCTGAATGCAGATGTAAAAGGCCAAGGTAAGAAAGGCCAGATTGTCAATGTTTCTGACGGTTACGCGAGAAACTTCCTCTTCCCGAAGAATCTCGCAAAGGAGGCTACTGCCGATAACCTGAATACTGCGCGCCTGCGTGAAGAAGCAAATCTTGCGCGAATCGAAAGAGAAAAGGAAGAGGCAAAAGAGCTTTCAAAGAAGCTCTCGGAGTTGAAGGTAGAGGTCAAGGCAAAAGCAGGAGCAGGCGGAAGGCTTTTCGGCTCAGTTACTGCGGGTGACATTGCAGATGCTCTCAAAACTCAACATAAGATAGAGATTGATCGTCACAAGCTTGTGCTTTCCGGAAATATAAAGCAGTTTGGAACATACGAAGTTAAGGTTAAGCTCTATAACGAAGTTTCCGGAACCATTTCCGTATCAGTTAAAGAGGAATAATTTTCCTGTAATAGGGGTGTTGAAAAATGGATGAACTCATCGGGGCAAAACTTCCGCATAATGTAGAGGCAGAGCAATCCGTTCTCGGGTCGATGCTTCTTGATCCGCGTTGTATTCCTGAAGTTGTGGAGCATTTGAGGGCAGAGGATTTTTACGTATCACAGAACAAGAATATTTTTGAAGCAATCCAGAGTATGTTCACGCTCAATGAAACGATTGACCCCGTCACCGTTGTCGAAAAGCTCACCGTTCGGGGAACTCTTGAAGCTTCGGGCGGGCGTGCATATATATTAAAGCTTATGGACGTTACGCCGACTGCGGTAAACGTTGCGCAGTACATAAAAATTGTGCGGGATAAGGCTCTGCTTCGCAATCTTGATGAAACAACTGCGGAAATTCACGATGTTATTTTGTCGGGTGAGGGAGAAGCGGATGAAGTTGTTGAATTTGCAGAGCAAAAAATATATGAAATCCGCAACGAGAAGAAAAGTAAGGGCATTTCGCCGATTCGCGATGTTCTTGAAAATACATATGCCCATCTGGGAGTTCTTGCAAAAAACGCGGGCAAGCTTCCGGGTGTGCCCACCGGTTTTTCCACGGTTGACACTTTCCTTACCGGGCTTAATGATTCAGACCTTATCATTCTCGCGGCAAACACAGGTGTCGGTAAAACGAGCTTTGCTCTGAACATTTGTGCAAATGCAGCAAAGGTGACTGACAAGGCAATAGTCGTTTTCTCTCTTGAAATGTCAAATGAGCAGCTTGCCCTGAGGCTTATTTCTGGAGAAGCGCTTGTTGATTCAAGAAAGCTAAGGACAGGGCTTCTGAATGATGAAGAATGGGTTGCAATCGCTCATGCTTCCGAGACTCTTGCAGGCACAAAAATTTACCTTGCAGATGCAACGGGAATAACCGTAAATGAAATGAAAGCAAAATGCAGGCGGCTTGGAGAAGATATAGGGCTTGTAATAATTGACTATCTCCAGCTTGTGCAGTCGGGAGTCCGCTCGGACAACCGTGCAAACGAAGTTGCTGCAATTTCAAGAGCGCTTAAAATTATGGCAAAGGACTTGAATGTCCCCGTGCTCTGCCTGTCGCAGCTTTCGCGTGACAGCGATAAGCAGGGGAGAAGGCCTCGCCTTTCAGACCTTCGCGAATCCGGTTCCATTGAGCAGGATGCCGATGTTGTTATGATTCTTTACAGGGAAGAAAAGGAAACACCTGAGAACGTAAAGCTTCTTGTTGAAAAGAACCGTCACGGCAGCACGGGAGATATAGACTTGCATTGGGACGGCAAATATACGAGATTTACTTCGGTGGACAGTTCACATGATTACTAAGGTATTAAGCACCGTTAGAAAAAATAATATGCTTTGTGGCGGAAGAGTTCTCGTTGCCCTTTCTGGTGGGATGGATTCGTCTGTTATGCTTGATGTGCTTTTTCGATTAAGGGAAGATCTCGGGATATCGGTGTGTGCAGCGCATTTAAACCATATGCTGCGCGGAGAAGATGCTCTTGCAGACGAAGCCTTCTGTAAGGAAAAGTGTGAAAAATACGGCATTGATTTCATATCTGAGCGCATGGATGTTGCAAAAACAGCGAAAGAAGCAGGCGAATCAGTTGAGCTGTGTGCAAGAAATGTCAGGTATGCTTTTTTGCACCGCGCAAAGGAAGCTCTTTCCGCAACGTATATTGCGACTGCACATAACGCAAACGACAACCTTGAAACCATTCTTTTTAATCTTTCCCGAGGCAGCGGAATATCAGGAATGTGTGGAATTCCTTATACAAGGGAAGACATAATCCGACCGATGATTGAATGTACGCGCTCCGAGATTGAGGCGTATGCAAAGAAAAACGGAATAGAATTCTGTATCGACAAAACAAATGCCGAAACGGAATATTCAAGGAACAAGCTTCGCCATTTTGCAGTGCCGACACTTCTTGATTTGAATGCGGCGGCTATTGAGAATGCAACAAGAGCCTCGTCAATTTTAAGAATGGAAGCCGAGTTTATTGAAAGAGCAGCCAAAAAGTATTTGTCAGAGATTTCAAAAGACGGTGTTTCCTGCGGCAGACATTTGCTTACGTCGGAGCCTGCACTGTTGTCAAGGGTTTGTGAAAGCCTTGCAGCTACAGCTCTCGGCAAAAAATCATACACGCTCGAACACAAGCATATTGAAATGATTTTATCGCTTGCAGAAAGTGAAAATCCCTCAGGAAAGCTGAGCCTTCCGGACGGGCTTCGGGTAAGCCGGAGATATGAAGAAATTCTTTTCGCACGCGATGTTGATGAAGAAACCCCTGCCCCGATTTTTTTGCAGGAGGGAAAAAATCTCTGGAGAGATTTTGAAATAAATGTAAAAAAAGTGAAAAACAGGGTAAAAATTCATAATTTATTAAATACTTTTTTTGTTCCGTATGATAAAATACAAGATAGCTTAATTGTCCGTTCGCGAAAAGAAGGCGATGAGATTAAGCTGGATAAGAGAAAAACAAAAACGATTAAAAAACTTTTTATTGACGAAAAACTTCCGAGCAATGAACGGGATACAACTCCCGTTATTGCAGATATCGAAAAAGTTTTCGGGGTTTTCGGGTTTGGTGCCGATTGTAGAAATTCAGAAGGCACAGGCGGCGGATATCTAATAGAAATAATTAAAAAATAGGGTGTGGTTCTTTTGGTGAACGATATTGAAAGAGTTCTTTTTTTGAAAGAAGAAATTTCCGAAAAGGTAAAAAAACTGGCAAATCAGATAAAAAGCGAATATAGTGGGAAGAACCCGCTTATATTATGTATATTGAAAGGCTCTATCATATTTACGGCGGATATAATCCGTGAGTTGGATTTTCCTTGTGTAATAGACTTTATGCAGGTGTCGAGTTATGGCAGCGGCTCTGAAACGACGGGAAATTTCATTATAAAGAAGGATATTGATACCGACATCAAAGATCGGGATATCATAATTATTGAAGACATTTTAGACACAGGAGTAACCCTCTCCAATCTCATTCGCGAGCTTTATGGGCGCGGCGCGAAAAAAGTAGCTGTTTGTGTTTTGCTAAACAAGCCTGAACGTCGCCGTGTCGAAGTTTCTGCGGATTTTACAGGCTTTGATATAGAAAATGAATTCGTTGTTGGCTACGGTCTTGACTACGATGAAAAATACAGAAATTTGCCATATATAGGCGTACTTAAACGCGAAGTTTACGAAAAATAATTTTTATTAAGGATGTGACATCAATTGAAAAAAAACAACACAAGAGACATACTTCTATTTTTTCTGATAGTTGTTATTCTTGTTTCTGTTGCAAGTTTTCTTTTTGAAGGCAACGGAGAGGAAAAAATAACGTATGCCGAGGTTGTGCGTCAGTTTGAGGCGCAGAATGTGGAACGATACGTAATAGATGGCGGAATGCTCACGATGCAGCTCAGGCGCGCCTTGCCGTCAGGAAAGAACATAATTACCTTCGACATCACAGACCCTCAGATCAGAGCAGATTTCAGAATGGATCTCGGTGAGCTTTTGAAGTATCAGCGTTCTGTTGGAATAATTACTGATGATGACAGAATTCCTGAGGCCGGCACGCCGTGGTGGATGATGTTTTTGCCGTATCTTCTCGTATTTCTTGTTATTGGCGTGATGTGGTACTTTATGTACAGCAAGGCAGACGGCGGCGCAAGCAAGGCCATGCGCTTCGGAAAGGCGAGGACAAAGCTTGGAAGCGACGAGAAAAAGAAGGTTACCTTTGCCGATGTCGCAGGTGCTGAGGAAGAAAAGCTGGAGCTTGCAGAGATTGTAGATTTCTTGAAGGACCCGAAGAAGTTCACTGAAATCGGTGCAAGAATCCCGAAGGGTGTTTTACTTGTAGGCCCTCCGGGAACGGGTAAAACCTATATAGCAAAGGCTGTTGCAGGAGAGGCGGGAGTTCCGTTTCTTTCGATATCCGGCTCTGATTTTGTTGAGCTTTATGTCGGTGTCGGTGCATCGCGTGTCCGCGACCTTTTTGAACAGGCAAAAAAAGTTGCTCCGGCAATCATATTCATAGACGAGATTGACGCTGTCGGCCGTCATCGCGGTGCCGGTTACGGCGGTGGCCACGATGAGAGAGAGCAGACACTCAATCAGCTCCTTGTTGAAATGGATGGATTTGGCAACAATGAAGGTGTTATAATCATCGCGGCAACAAACCGCCCTGATATTCTTGACCCCGCTCTTATGCGCCCGGGCAGATTTGACCGTCAGGTATATGTCGGGCTTCCGGATATGAAGGACCGCGAAAAGGTCCTCGAAATCCACACCCGTTCAAAGAAAGTGGCTCAGGATGTCAGCTTGAAAACGGTTGCAAAATCAACAAGCGGATTTACCCCGGCTGACCTTGAAAACCTTCTCAACGAGGCGGCGCTTCTTGCAGCAAGGCGTGGCGAGGCGGCGCTTACGCAGAAGGATATTGAAAAGTCAATGCTCAAAATTATTGCAGGCCCTGCAAAGCATAACAGAGTGAGAAATGAGCACGAGAATAAGCTTGTTGCATACCACGAAGCCGGCCATGCGCTTGCAATGAAGTTTTTGGAAACTCAGGACCCTGTTCACCATATATCCATCGTTCCGCGCGGAATGGCAAACGGTTATACGATTTCTCTCCCGAGAGAAGATGTCTATACCAAGTCAAAAACCGCAATGAAAGAAGAGATAGTATCGCTCCTTGGCGGTCGTGTTGCGGAAAAGCTTGTGCTCAATGATATATCAACCGGAGCTTCAAACGATATCCAGAGAGCAACAGCGATTGCGCGTGATATGGTAACAAAGTACGGAATGAGCGACAGGCTCGGCCCGATAAGCTATGCTTCTGAAAATGAGGAGGTTTTCCTTGGTCGCGATTTTGCTTCAAAACGTGCATATTCTGAGGAAATTGCAGGTATTATTGACGAGGAAATCCGCGATGTTGTTGAAGCGGCGTATGCCCATTGCGAAGGCATTTTGAACGAGCATATGGATAAGCTCCACGAGGTAGCTGAGTTCCTGCTTGAAAAAGAAACCATGGAAGCTGAGGACTTCTACGCAATCTTTGGTGAGGACGTTCCCGAAAAGGATGTTAAGCCTGAAGAAGAAATGCCCGAAAACGAACAGTAAATAAAAAGAAATAGAGACGCTTCATTTTGAAGCGTCTCTATTTTTGCCCTATTTTTGAAATTCTTCGATTTTTTTTGCTATGTTGTGCTCAATCGGCTTCCATTCAATCTTTTTGAAAATAGCGGAGATAGAAATCGGGATATA
Source organism: Eubacteriales bacterium (assembly GCA_045649265.1). Lineage (GTDB taxonomy): Bacteria > Bacillota > Clostridia > Oscillospirales > JAAYXM01 > SIG480. Next base: position 4,584 of record JAZRPO010000008.1, on the reverse strand, counting down.
TGTGAAGATAAATAGCGGAAAGGTAAAAATATAACGGATTTTCTTTTTTGTGGTTGTGTTTATGTTCTTCCATTCGGTGATAGTGGTAATCGCGGCAAAGAAGAGAAGAATTGTATAGAAATTAAAGAAGGTCATAAAAAGCGCGATTGCGGAAACGACAGCGATTGTCTGAAACTCAGAAAAGTTGAGGAGCGAGATGATGAGAAAGGTGGAATTCAAAATTGCCCCTACAACCGTAAGCAGCATAGCCGGCATAATCGTCATGAGCATATCATAGGCAGAGAAACTGTGATTTTTAAAAATTGCATTAAAGAGCTTTCCTCCGTACGCCATAAAGACCTGAAAAAAACCCTTTGCCCAACGGATTCGCTGATTCCACGACTGCTCATAGGTATATGGCTGCTCATCATACAGCATTGCATTTTCCGCATAGCCTATCTTCTCGTCTTTTATGACACTGTCGATTGAAAACTCAATGTCTTCGGTGAGAAGATAATATTTCCAGCCCTGATTTCTCTCGATGATTTCACGGCATACGAGAAAACCCGTTCCGGATACTGCACAGCTAAGGCCCAGAATCATGCGGGAGGCGTTAATAAACTTTGCCTCGCGCAGAAACCATAATGAGCTTCCGGCAGAAATCCAGTTAGTATCGTAGTTTTTTGAGTTGCGATAGCTCGTAACTATCTGATATCCCGAATCAAAAACCTTATTCATCTCTGCAATATAGTTTTCGTCAAGAAGGTTGTCGGCATCGAAAATGAAAAAACCGTCATAATTCGAAAAAGTTCCGTTTTTAACGAGGCTTTTAAAGCCAAAATTCAGAGCATAGCCCTTGCCGATATGAGAGGTGTCATTTCTGCAAAAAACAGTTGCCCCGGCATCTCTTGCACGAGCTGCGGTTTTGTCCGTGCAGTTGTCTGCGATAACGAAAATATCGTACAACTCAGAGGGGTATTTCTGTTTTTTAATGCTTTCGATAAGCTGAACGATAACGGATTCTTCGTTTCTCGCGGCTATTAAAACTGCGAATTTATGCATATTCTTTGCAACAAATGTTTTTTTCTTTCCGAAAAGAGAGACAAAAACATAGACAAGCTGGTATGAGTAAAAAACCGTAAAGAAAATAAAGAGCAAAAGGTTTGCACCGTCCAAAAAAGAACGCAATAAAGCTCGCCTCCTTAAAGGGTTATAGAACTATTTAATTATATCTTTAATGTATAAAAAAAACAAGTGTTTTGGTTAAATATTTTAAACATACAAAAAGCCGAGTTATAATAAACTTTATTATGAAGGGAGAATGTATATGAAAAAAGAGAGTATTTTTGTTAAAACAGCGGATATGTTTGATATCCCGGCTGATACAAAGGGCGGGCTTTTGCATATTGAAGTGTCAGGCAGGCGAGAGGTCTTTATTGAAAATCACAAGGGAATAGTTAATCTTTGCGAAGAAGAAATAGAAGTCAATTCCTGTAGCGGAAGCGTTTGCGTGATGGGAAGCGAGTTAAGGGTAAAGGCGATGAACTCTCTCGAGCTTGCAGTTTGCGGTAAAATAGAAAAAATAGAGTTTAAGGAGTGTGCGAAATAAGCTATGCAAAAGCTTGTTAATCTTTTTTGGGGGAGTGTTACGGTAGAGGTGCATGGCTCGTATCCTGAGCGGTTTTTGAACCTGTGCGCACGATACGGGATCAGGTTCTGGGATATGCAAAGCCTCGATATAGGTGTTTTCAAAATTACAATGCGTGCGAAAAGCTTTTTGAAAATTGCGCCTATTGCCAAAAAGTCAATGTGTCGGGTGCATATAATCTCCAAAAACGGATTTCCGTTTTCCACAAGAAGAGTGCGGACAAGGCACGTTCTTATTATGGGGGGGATTGCATTTTGCTTTGCGGCATGGATATTTACGGGCTTTGTGTGGAGTATAAACATTGACGGCTTTGAAGGCCTCGATGAGAAAAAACTCACGCAAAAATTATCAGAAGAGGGGCTCAAAATCGGAGCAATACACGGAACTCTAAACATTGATGCGCTTCGCAATAACATTCTTATCGATATGCCTGAGCTTGCGTATATATACGTCAATTTCAATGGAGCCGAGGCAAACGTTATTGCGAGGCAGAGAAAAGCTCCCCCTGAAATTCTTCCCGCAACCGTCCCGTGTGACATTGTAGCTGATAAGGATGGGATAATAAACAGCATCACCGTAAAAACAGGCACGCCGGAGGTTGTAAAAGGAGATACGGTCATTAAGGGCCAGCTTCTTGCCAGTGGCTACATAACAGGAAGAGAAGGGACAACCGTGATGACTCACGCCGATGCGGAGATTACCATAAAGACATGGAAAACCATAAATGCGAAAATGCAGAAAAAGGTGTTGTCCAAGATGTTTACCGGGCGCGAGAAAAATTGCTACACAATAATTTTATTTGGAAATAGAATAAAATTATACACAAACAGTAGAATTTCATATGCAAAGTGTGATAAAATAATAAAAACGAATAATCTTACGGTATCGGACATAATAACCTTGCCGTTATCCCTTGAATGTGCTACATACCGTGAATATGAGCTTTGTGAAGAGGTTCTTCGCGATGAGCAGGCTTTTGAAGCTATGGGAGAAACCCTCGCATTGAAACTGTCTGCATATGAGGATTGTGAGGTTCTTGATACAAAGCTGCGGACACATTCGGATGAAAGCTTTGCTTATGCGGAAATAACAGCAGAATGCGTAGAAAAAATAGGAGTCAAAAGAAAACTGTTAAAGGACGGATAAAATGGTAGAGAGAATAATAAATGTAGAGCGACTTGAACAAATGACAGAGATTTTCGGTTCATTTGATGAAAATATCGGAATACTTGAACGCGAGCTTGGCGTTACCGTATTAAACCGGAATACTGAGTTGAAAGTTGTGGGAGAGCAGGACCGTGCAGACCGTGCTGTCAGAGTTATCGAGAGCCTACTTGTTCTCTCTTCCAGAGGAGAGGCGATAAATGAGCAGAATATCCGCTATGCAATAGGACTTGTTGAGGAAAATCAGGAATCCCGCATAGCGGAGCTTTCTCGCGATATAATCTGCATAACAACAAAGGGCAAACCCATAAAGCCAAAGACGATAGGCCAGAGAGATTATATAAACGCGATAGCCGAGAACACGATAACCCTCGGCATCGGACCTGCTGGAACGGGAAAGACATATCTTGCAGTCGCGGCTGCGGTGAATGCATTCCGCGAAAAAAAGGTGAACAGGATTATCCTTACCCGACCTGCGATAGAAGCAGGCGAGAAGCTCGGATTTCTTCCGGGAGATTTGCAAAGCAAGGTTGACCCGTATCTCAGGCCTCTTTATGATGGGCTGTATGATATGATAGGCCCCGAAGCTTTCCAGAGATATATGGAGCGTGGAACAATAGAAGTTGCCCCTCTTGCGTATATGAGAGGAAGAACGCTTGACGACTCCTTTATTATTCTTGACGAAGCGCAAAACACAACTCCTGAGCAGATGAAAATGTTCCTTACAAGGCTTGGATTTAACTCAAAGGCCGTAATAACCGGCGACATAACTCAGATAGATTTGCCTGATGGAAAAAGCTCTGGGCTTCGGGATGCAATGAAGGTTTTGCAGGATGTTGAAGATGTTGCACAGTGTCACCTCACATCAAAAGACGTTGTCCGACATGTTCTCGTTCAGAGAATAATCAATGCTTATGAGAAAAGAGACGGTGATCGGAATCAAAAAATACAACAAGTAAGGCAGGGTTCAAAAAATGGCAGAGCATAGAATAACGGTGGTAAACGAAATTTCCGATAATGCATTTGATGAGGCGGTAAAAAAGGCAGTTGTTGCAGCTCTTGACTTTGAAAAAACAGAGCAGGGTGTAGATGTGTGTGTAATAATAACTGATGATGAAAACATCCGCGAATTAAACCGCGAGCACAGAGAGATTGACCGTGCAACAGATGTCTTGTCATTTCCCATGCTTGAGCTTTCTCCGGGAGAGAAGATAGAGGTTTCGCCCCTTGAGCTTGACGAGGAAACAGGAACAGTTATGCTCGGAGATATAGTTATTTCAGCAGAGCGTGCAAAGGCTCAGGCGGAAGAGTATGGCCACAGCGAGGAAAGGGAAATCTCATTCCTCACGGTGCACGGAGTTCTTCATCTTCTCGGCTATGACCATGAGCTTTCAGATGAGGATGAAAAGCTCCACTTTTCGCGTCAGGAAGAGATATTGGAAAGTATGGGCATACGGAGGTAGGATATGCATCCTAAACAAGAGATAATGAGCCTTGCAAAGAGCGTTAAGAATGCCTTTTGCGGAATTCTTTTTGCGGTGAGGCATGAGCGCAATTTCAGAATACATATATGTATGATGATTTATGTAACCGCGTTTTCCGTGATAGGAAAGGTGGGATTTTCAAATTTTCTGAAATTTCTCATATGCTTTGGAATTGTCATTTCCGTCGAGCTGTTTAATACGGCGATTGAGCATTTGTGCGATGAGATGTCAAGGCGGTATGATACAGAGATTAAGAATATTAAGGACATTTCCGCAGGGGCAGTGCTTTCAGCTGCTGTTTTCTCTGCT
>JAZRPO010000007.1:0-2582 GCA_045649265.1 Eubacteriales bacterium | reverse complement strand
GCGCTTGTACCGTCATACACTGCATTTGCAACGTCGGAAATCTCAGCACGAGTCGGTCGGGGATTGTAAATCATTGATTCCAGCATCTCGGTAGCTGTTATAACGCGTTTTCCGAGAAGGCGACATTTTGTGATAAGATATTTCTGAATTGCCCGAAGCTCAACAAACGGAACCTCAACTCCGAGGTCACCTCGTGCAATCATAACTCCCTCACAGGTCTCACATATCGCATCAATATTATCTATCCCCGATCGGTTTTCTATTTTGGCAATAACCTCAATTTTCTCGCCGCCGTTTTCTAAAAGAAAATTCTTTATATCCAGAACATCGTTCTTTGAAGAAACAAAGGATGCCGCAATAAAATCGACCTGATTTTTAATCCCAAAAAGGATGTCCTCCTTGTCTTGCTCACTTAAAAACTGCTTTTTCAGGACCTTTCCTGGAAAGCTCATACTCTTGCGGTTCGAAATCTCACCACCGGCCAGGACGGAGCAAATAACATCTTTTTCCTTTATCTCCGTGACTTCAAAAAGCACAAGACCGTTATTGACAGAGATTTTATCGCCAACCGACAAATCATCTGCAAGCCCGTCGTAGTTTACCGAAACGCGCGTTTCATCACCCTCGATATCTTCTGTGGTAAATATGAAAACATCTCCGTCGTTTAATAATACCTTGTCGTTTTTAAATGTCTTTATGCGATATTCCGGGCCTTTCGTATCAAGCATTATGGCAATCGGCAGATTGAGTCTTTCGCGGACTCTCTTTATCATATCAAGCTTTTTCTTATGCTCCTCATGTGTGCCGTGAGAAAAATTGAGGCGCGCAACATTCAAACCGGCACGACAAAGAGCCTCAAAAACTTTTTCATCTTCACTAGCAGGTCCTATTGTGCAAACTATCTTTGTCTTTCTCATATGTATTCACCCTCCCTTTTGCACAAACATTTTACAATGTGTTTTATCATATCATAAAAACACAAAAATTTAAATACTAAATTTCTTCAACACATGCTCCGAATCATTGACTTTTTGGTCAGTATGTGTTTTAATTATTCATCATAAAATGTTATTTCATACAATCATGAGGAGATGATTTTTTTGAATAAACTGAAGATTGCCATTGTAGGTTACGGAAATATCGGTCGCGGTGTTGAATGTGCAGTTTCCGACGCACCGGATATGGAGCTTTGCGCAGTTTTTACACGCCGTAATCCTGACAGCATAAAGACCGAAAGCGGAGTCAAGGTTTTTCATATTGACCGTGCGCTTGAAATGAAAAACGAAATTGACGTTCTTGTTCTCTGCGGAGGTAGCGCAAGCGACCTTCCCGAGCAAACTCCGTTTTTCGCTGAGCACTTTAACGTTGTCGACAGCTTCGACACTCACGCAAACATCCCCGTGCATTTTGAAAACACCGACAAAAAGAGCAGACTCGGTAACCACGTTTCCGTTATCTCGGTGGGGTGGGACCCGGGAATGTTCTCCTTAAACCGTGTTTACGGTGAAGCAATCCTCCCGAATGGCAACGACTATACTTTCTGGGGAAAGGGCATCAGCCAGGGGCATTCTGATGCTATCCGTAGGATTTCCGGCGTAAAGGATGCGCGGCAGTATACTATCCCAGTCGAAGCTGCCCTTGAAAGCGTCAGACGAGGCGAAAACCCAATCCTTTCAACCCGTGAGAAGCATACGCGCGAATGCTTTGTTGTTGCGGAGGACGGAGCAGATACGGCTCGAATCGAAAATGAAATCAAAACAATGCCCAACTACTTTGCGGATTACGATACAACAGTTCATTTTATCACTGAGGACGAGCTTCTTCGTGACCATGCAGGCATCCCGCATGGCGGAAAGGTTCTCCGCTCAGGCACAACAAACAACGGTAAGCACTCTCACGTCATTGAATACAGCTTAAAGCTTGATTCAAATCCGGAGTTCACTTCAAGCGTCATCGTTGCATATGCAAGAGCCGCAGCACGCCTTTATAAAGACGGTGTATTCGGAGCGAAAACGGTTTTGGATATTCCGCCTGCATATCTTCATCCGTCAGACGGCGCAGATCTTCGCAAAAGACTTCTTTAAAACAAAAAAACACATCGTAAGAAAAACACTTGCGATGTGTTTTTTGCATATTTCCGGAAAAAGCTGAAATAATAGATAAAGAATATTTCGGGGGTGTGCAATTATGAGCCGCAAAACCGTATTTTTTCAAAACAAACCAAAAATAATCTCCACTGCAAGCATTGTCGGCAAGCGTGAAAGCGAAGGCCCTCTCTCGCACTTTTTTGATCAACATGTCCCGGATAGCCATTTCGGTGAGAAAACATGGGAACAGGGAGAGAGTAAGTTTCAAAAAACCGCGCTTTCTGTCGCGCTGTCTAAAACTGCGCTCACATCAGAGGAACTGGGTTGCGTCCTCTCCGGTGACCTTCTGAATCAGTGCATTGCATCAAGCTTTGCGTGCCGCGACTCAGATCTTCCGTTCATCGGGCTTTACGGTGCTTGTTCTACCTTTGTTGAGGGGCTTGCTGTTGCAGGTATCTTTATAAACTCAAAGAGTTTTGAGAATGTCGCAGTCTG
>JAZRPO010000006.1:0-76969 GCA_045649265.1 Eubacteriales bacterium | reverse complement strand
ATTGTCGAATGTTGTCGAAAGGAAAAGTGAACATAAATGAAAAAAGTTATTATCTGGCTTCTGGTTCTATCGTTGGTTGTTATATGTCAGTGTGTGCCGTATTGGGTTGATGATTTTGCATGCGAACAATATAAAACGGAAATTGAAAAAGCTATAGCCGAAGTCGAGGGTATTAGTATGATAGATACATTAATCGAATGCGGCAATGTAGCGAACGGCAATCATACATACTTGATAGTAAATGCTTTGATTAAAACAGAAGACCAAGAAGAAATTGTAAATGATAAATTTCCGGATGCATACGAAGTTTTGCCATTTGAAAAATTGCGCTTTGAAACCGAAATGATCGAACAGTTTTCAAAATATGTTGTAGATAACTCAAAAAACTATTATGTGGTGGTCTATGCTAAAAGTGCACCATTTTATTATTTGGATTTCAGAGGGCATTAAAAATTCTTGGTCTGATCTGATGCAAACTATAGATAAAAAATATTTCTGCTCGAACAAGTTTATCCCATATAAAACAAACACCTCCCGAAATCAGATTATGATTTCGGGAGGTTTCTTATAGGTTTATATATCTATTAATACATTCCCATTCCGGCATCGCCCATGCCTGCGGGCATTGCGGGAGCGGAGGCTTCCTTCTTTTCAGCAACAAGGCTTTCGGTCGTGAGAACCATAGAAGCGATTGAAGCGGCATTTTGAAGTGCGCTGCGTGTAACCTTAGCCGGGTCAACGATGCCTGCCTTAATCATATCGCAGTACTTGTTAGTGAGAGCGTCAAATCCATAGCCCGTTCTGCGGCTGTTCTTAATTTTATCAAGAACGATTGAGCCGTCAATGCCTGCGTTTGCAGCAATCTGGCGAACCGGCTCTTCGAGTGCCTTTGCAATGATGCGGACACCTGTGCGAGCATCGCCCTCGGTCTTTGAAATCAGCTTCTCAACAGCAGAAATAGCGTTTACGAATACAGTTCCACCGCCAGCAACGATGCCTTCTTCAACTGCTGCACGTGTAGCATTCAGAGCATCTTCGATACGGAGCTTCTTTTCTTTCATTTCAACTTCAGTTGCAGCACCAACCTTGATAACAGCAACGCCGCCTGAAAGCTTTGCAAGTCTTTCCTGAAGCTTTTCACGGTCAAAGTCAGAGGTTGTTGTTTCAATCTGTGCGCGAATCTGACCTACGCGAGCTTTAATTTCGTTTGCATCGCCGGCACCGTCAACGATGATAGTATTTTCTTTCTGAACCTTAATCTGACGAGCGTGTCCGAGCATATCGAATGTGGTTTCTTTGAGATCCATACCGAGCTCATCCGAAACGACCTGGCCGCCTGTGAGGATAGCGATGTCCTTGAGCATTTCCTTGCGTCTGTCGCCAAATCCGGGAGCCTTAACACCAATACAGGTAAATGTGCCACGGAGCTTATTAACAAGGAGAGTTGCAAGAGCTTCGCCCTCAATGTCCTCAGCAATGATAACGAGCTTCTTTCCTGCTTGAACAATCTGCTCCAGAAGGGGAAGAATTTCCTGAATATTTGAAATCTTCTTGTCAGTAATAAGAATGCAAGCATCGTCGACAATTGCTTCCATCTTATCAGTATCGGTTACCATATAAGGTGAGATATATCCACGGTCAAACTGCATACCCTCAACAATTTCGCTGTAAGTTTCAGCAGTCTTTGACTCTTCAACGGTGATAACACCATCAGCAGAAACCTTCTCCATTGCATCTGCAATAAGCTGCCCGATTGTCTCATTTGCAGAAGAAACTGCAGCAACACGAGCGATGTCCTCATAACCGTTGACCTTCTGTGAAGCAGCCTTTACAGCTTCAATCGCAGCCTCAACGGCAGCATTGATGCCATTTTTCATAATCATCGGGTTTGCACCTGCTGTAACGTTCTTCATGCCCTCACGAATAATAGCCTGAGCAAGCAGGGTAGCCGTTGTTGTGCCGTCACCAGCAACGTCGTTTGTCTTTGTTGAAACTTCCTTAACAAGCTGTGCGCCCATGTTTTCAAACGGGTCGGAAAGCTCAATTTCTTTTGCAATTGTAACGCCGTCGTTTGTAATAAGGGGAGCGCCGAACTTCTTGTCAAGGACAACGTTGCGTCCCTTCGGGCCGAGAGTGACCTTAACTGTATCAGCAAGCTTATTTATGCCGCGCTCAAGCGCATGGCGAGCATCTTCTGAAAAAAGAATTTCTTTTGACATAATAATAAAACCTTCCTTTTAATAAAATAACAATAAATTGGAATTATTCAACAACAGCGAGAATATCGCTTTGACGAACAATGATAAATTCCTCGGAATCGATTTTAACTTCTGTTCCTGAGTATTTGCTCGTAATTACTTTATCGCCGACCTTAACATGCATAATGATGTCCTTGCCGTCAACGTTTCCGCCAGGTCCGACTGCAATAACTTCTGCAACCTGGGGTTTTTCCTGAGCTGCTGCTGTAAGAATAATGCCGCTCTTTGTTGTTTCCTCTGCTTCTACCATTTTCAAGACAACACGGTCTGCAAGTGGTTTAAGTTTCATGATGTAGTACCTCCTAAAATACTTATCCGATTTAGCACTCTCGATGTCAGAGTGCTAACTATGTATTATATAATAAATGAAGTTCTCAATTTCTGCAAATGGTAGTTTTTTGAAAAAACATAAAAAAATGGAGTAAATCGAAAATACACCAAAATAGCTTCAATTTACTCCTTGATACTTTTATTTTCTCTCAAAATCTTCCAAAATGACGTTTTTTACAAATAGTTAATAATTTGGGTACATAAACAATTCGCATTTAATCATTCCGTTATACAATTTTCTGCGTTTTTTTGCATTTTTTCCAAAAAAACGCTCGAATTCAGGGTGGGATGTAATTATATAATTTGAAAACCCTGAGGAATAGCTTATAGACTTTCCAAATTCACGATAGAGTTTTTCCGCATCGCGAATTTCCATAAGTCGCTCGCCATAAGGTGGGTTTGTAACACAAATTCCTGTATTGTGGCGAGGTTTAAAGCGGGTTGCATCAGCTTTTTCAAAGGTAATGTAGTTCAGAACTCCAGCCTTTTTCGCATTGGCTTTTGCAAGTGAAACAGCCGCAGTGTCAATATCGCCGCCCCAAAGCTCAAAATCTCTTTTGAAAATCTTTGTTTTCGCAGTCTCACGGTGAGAGTGCCAGATTTTCTTATCCGAAAATGCCCAGTCTTCTGCGGCAAACCGTCTTGAAAGGCCGGGTGCACGGTTTTCGGCAATCATTGCAGCTTCAATGAGAATAGTTCCTGAGCCACAGAACGGGTCGCAGAAGAACTCGCGCCCTCTATATCGGGAAAGGGAAACCAATGCGGCAGCAAGGGTTTCTCGCAACGGAGCTATTCCTGAAACAGCACGGTATCCGCGCTTGTGCAGGCCGGGGCCTGTAGTATCAAGATAAATATTGACGATGTCATTCATAATCGAAAACTGTATCTGGTATTTAACTCCGGTTTCCTCAAACCAGGAAAGCGAATATTTTGATTTTAATCGCTCAACAATAGCTTTTTTAATGATGCTCTGGCAGTCAGGAACAGAGAAAAGAGTGGATTTTAAGCTATGACCTTTGACTGGAAAAGCACCGTCTTTCGGGATAAAGTTTTCCCAAGGGAGAGCTTTTACACCCTCAAAAAGCTCAGTGAATGTAGTGGCTTTAAAAGTTCCGACAACAAGAAGAACTCTCTCTCCGGTACGGAGCCAAAGATTTGCAAGAGCCATATCTGAGAGCGTACCGGAGAAAGTTACTTTTCCGTTTTCAGCTTTAACATTCTCAAAATTCAAGTGTGAAAGTTCTTTTGAAACGATTCCTTCCAGACCAAAAAGTGTCGGAACGCAAAAGGTAAAGTTGTTCATAGTTTATCTCTCCGGAAATTATTGATCTTCGTTTGCATTTTCGTCAACTCCGGAATCAGAAGGGTTTTCTGTTTCTTGTGATTCGGGGAGCTCTTCGTTCGTATAATCAGAGGAAGGAGAGATTTCATCATCTTCGGGTTGAGAAGGCGAAACCTCTGTTATGTCGAATGTATGAAGCGGGCAGACAGAATTGATAGGCTTTTCAACTCCGGTTTCAAAGAAGAAGTGACCTTTTGCTGGTTCTTCTTTGTGAATAGTATACTGCTCATCATCAACGATAATACCGGAAAGAGGGAAGGTGCGCTGAATATCCATCAGAGCGATGGTTTTTCGGTTTGCTGTGGGGCAGAAATCGGAGGCAAGCATATTTGTTGTAGTGTCAATGTCAATTAGGAAATGAACGCCACAGGTTTCTGTCGGGACATCATCCTTGTGGAAATATCCGGCTACAATCTTTGAGCCACGCGGGTCAAGAGCACAAGCCTCAGACGGAAGCAGGCCACTGCATGAGCAGACATTTACAAATTGAAAATCGCTGTCATTGTCAAAATTTTTCACAGGGAGTTCAGCATGAGCTGCGTTCATAACACGCTTCCAGACTGTCAGGGCAGGAGAAAGTGATTTTGAAATATATTTCGGCTGGTCATAACCAAACCAGGCTGCACCGACATAATAAGGAGTGAATCCGACAAACCAACGGTCCTCATCATTGTTGGAGGTTCCGGTTTTTGCCGCAGCAGGCATACCACGGTCGAGCTTGGCATATGTTCCCGTTCCACCGGTAACTACGTTTTGAAGCATATAACTTATATAAGTAGCGGTTTTTTTGCTCATTGCCTTTGTCGAGTGCACTTCCTTTTCCAAAATAACATTTCCGTCACTGTCGAGCACCTTTGTATACGTGCGCGGTTCGTAGTATGTGCCGCCATTTGCAAAAGGGACATATGCTGCAGCCATTTCGAGTGCGGTAATGCCGTTTGTAAGCTGACCGAGAGAAAGCGGGGCAAGGTTCTGGTCACCCTTTTTTGAAAGAGAGGTAACACCCAGATTTGCAGTCAGGAAGTTATAAGAACGCTCAATGGAGAGCTTTTCGAGAGTCCGCATTGAAACTGTGTTGATAGACTGCTTAACGGCCTCATTGATTGTTATTCGGCCTGAATAGGTTCTTGTTTCGTTCTTGGGATAGGCGCCGTCGTTTAAAACACTTATAGGTGCATCATCTTCTACGGAAAACGGCGTAATAATTCCGTATTCAATAGCAGGTGCATAAACTGATATTGGCTTAATTGAAGAGCCGGGAGGCCTCTTGGTCTGTGTTGCACGGTTGAGAATGCGGGCGCCTGTTTTTACTCCACGTCCGCCGCGCATTGCAACAACATCGCCGTTTTCGGGATCAAGCATAATCATTGCACACTCAGGCTGTACTTTTCCACTATATTTCGGGAAAACACTCTCGTTTTCAAAGATTTTATCCATTTCAGCCTGTATTTTCGGGTTAACGGTAGCATATATTTTTAATCCACCTGAATATATGGTTCTGACAGCAACGTTTTCTGAATAACCGCGTTCTTCCACCAGGTCATCAATTAAATCCTCAATAATCTGGTCAACAAAGTATGATTGGACGGCTGTAGCGGCACTCTTACGCTTTTCTGTGTTGAAGACGAGTTCTTCCGCATTTGCCGCATCCCTTTCCTCCTTGGAAATCATATCAAGCTCATACATTCTGTTTATAATTGTTGTTCTGCGGTCCTTGTTGTTATCCGGATTAATATAGGGGTTATAATATGTAGGGAGGTTCGTTATTCCCACAAGTGCAGCAGATTCTGCAATACTAAGCTCTGATACATTCTTTCCGTAATACGTCTGAGCGGCAGTACCGACACCGTAACATCCTTCGCCGAGGTAAATGGTGTTTAGGTACATCTCGATAATCGTATCCTTGTTGTAGTGACGTTCAAGGTATAGGGCACGCATTATTTCCTGAAGCTTTCGCTTCACGGAATCCTGATTATCGCCGGTAAGGTTTTTAACAAGCTGTTGAGTGATGGTAGATGCACCGTAATCGCTCTTAAACTTAAAGAACAGGTTTGCGCTTGCTGAGAGCGTTCTGGTCCAGTCAACACCATGATGCTTTTCAAAACGGTGGTCCTCAATGGCGATTGCCGCATTTTTAAGATGCACAGGCATATCTTCAAGGTCGACCCAGGTTCTGTTCTGAGAGTCATAAAGGCGCTCAAACTCGTGTTCATTTCCGTTTTCGTCGAGGTAATAAACTATAGAAGAGTAATTGAGCTTCATAGCCTCAACTTCAATATCAACTCTCGAATCAAGCGAAAACATATATCCAACAAACACAATCATACAGATTCCGACTGTGCACACCAGAATGAGAAGGGCAGTACGAAGAAGAAACCATGTGTTTGATGAAAAGAACTTATTCGGTTTTTTCTTGGTGTCTGAATGCTTATTATTTTCCGTCAAGATAAAACACCTCCGTGCACATATAATACATCAAGATATATTATAATATATCTTTGGCAAAAAAGCTATCAAAATTTTGTCAGAGGAGAGTTTTTATGAAAACCAGAATAACGGACCTCAGCTGTAAGGAAGTAATAAATGTCTGTGACGGAACAAGGTACGGCTATGTAAACGATGTCGAGGTCGACTGCTCATGCGGGAAAATAGTTTCTCTCATAGTTCATTGTCAGGGGAAATTTTCGTCACTTTTCTCAAAAAACAGTGATTTCATAATCCCTTGGGACTCCATACGCAAAATCGGAGATGACATCATTTTGGTCGATTACGTCATAGAACCGACCTGCTCAAACAGAAAAACGGGGTTTTTCCTGAAATAAATTATAAAAAAAGACTTGCAAAAGCAAAAGAAATGTGATAGTATATTTCGGTAAAAAACTCACACATTCAGACTTTCTCGCTTCTGTGTCGAAAGATTGCGGGGTAGAATGAAGAATGTGGCGGTTAAAACAGAAGGAGGAAAAACTAATGTCACAGGTAATCTCAATGAAGCAGCTTCTTGAAGCAGGTGTTCATTTCGGACATCAGACAAGACGCTGGAACCCCAAAATGGCTCCGTACATTTTCACGGAGCGTAACGGTATCTACATCATCGACTTGCAGAAGACCGTTAAGAAGCTTGAAGAGGCTTATTTCTTTGCGCGCGATATCGCAGCAGAAGGCAAGAGCATTCTTTTCGTAGGTACAAAGAAGCAGGCTCAGGAAGCGATCAAAGAAGAAGCTGAGCGAGTAGGTATGTACTATGTTAACGCTCGTTGGCTCGGTGGTATGCTTACAAACTTCAAGACAATGCGCCGCCGTATTGACCGCCTCAACCAGCTCAAAAAGATGGAAGAAGACGGCACATTCGATCTTCTCCTCAAGAAGGAAGTTATTAAGCTTCAGGCTGAAATTGCAAAGCTTGAGAAATATCTTGGCGGTGTTAAGGAAATGAACAAGCTCCCGGGCGCAATGTTTATTGTTGACCCGCGCAAGGAGCGCAACGCTATTGCGGAAGCCCGCAGGCTCGGCATTCCGGTTATCGCTATTGTTGATACAAACTGCGACCCTGAGGAAGTTGATTATGTTATCCCGGGTAACGATGATGCTATCCGTGCTATCAAGCTCATTTCTCAGACAATTGCAAACGCTGTTGTTGAAGCTCGCCAGGGCGTCCAGGAGGATGCTGCTTCTGAAACAAGCGAAGCTCCTGTTGAAGAAGCTCAGGCAGAGCAGGAATAATTTTAAATATATAAGGAGTGTTACATTATGGCTTTTACAGCTGCTGATGTTAAAGCGCTTCGTGAATCCACGGGCGCAGGTATGATGGACTGCAAGAAGGCTCTTGCTTCCTCTGATGGCGATATGGAAAAGGCAATGGAGTTTCTCCGTGAGAAGGGCCTTGCTGCTGCTGCAAAGAAGGCAGGCAGAATTGCCGCTGAGGGTATGGTTTACGGCATAGCAAACGCAGATGCGGGCGTTGTTGTTGAAATCAACAGTGAAACAGACTTTGTTGCAAAGAACGCTGATTTCCAGAAGTTTGCAGCAGACGTTGCAGAAACAATCCTTGTAAATAAGCCGGCTGATGTCGAGGCTCTTTCTGCTTGCAAGTGCGCAGGCTCTGATCTTACAGTTGCCGAAGCTCTTCAGGAGAAAATTCTTACAATTGGCGAAAACATCAAAATCCGTCGTTTCGAAATCTGCGAAGGCGGAGTTAACGTTACCTATATGCATATGGGCGGAAAAATCGGTGTTCTCCTCAATATGGAAGTTTCTGACAACATTAAGGGCAAAGACGAAATCGCAGCTCTCGGCCGTGGAGTTGCAATGCAGATAGCTGCTATGAGCCCGTCATGGCTTACAAGCTCCGAGGTTCCGGAAGATATTCTTGCAAAAGAAAAGGAAATCCTCACAGCTCAGGCTATCAACGAGGGTAAGCCGCAGGCTGTTGCTGAGAAGATGGTTATGGGCCGTATCAAGAAATTCTACGCTGAGAACTGTCTCCTCGAACAGGAGTATGTCCAGGGCGATAAGATTTCCGTTGCTCAGCACGTTGCGAACGTTGCAAAGGAGCTCGGCGGTGAGATTAAGCTCACAAAGTTTGTTCGCTTTGAAAAGGGCGAAGGTTTAGAGAAGCGTGAAGACAACTTCGCAGAAGAAGTTGCAAGCATGATGAAGTAAACTTCTCAAAAATCATAACCACCAGTAAACTGGTGGTTTGCACAGCCCCTAGAAGGGGCTAATACGGGCTCAACCCCTACAAGGGGCATC
The DNA here is from genome assembly GCA_045649265.1 of Eubacteriales bacterium. GTDB lineage: Bacteria > Bacillota > Clostridia > Oscillospirales > JAAYXM01 > SIG480. Next base: position 68,287 of record JAZRPO010000006.1, on the reverse strand, counting down.
GAAAGCTTGGCACCGCATTACAATTTCAGGCAGCCGCTCACGTGCGGCTGTCTTTTTTATGCCTTACTATTCTTAGCACCCGTGAACGGGTCTGTGTACTCTTTTATGCTTATTTGATCTGTTGCATAATCTTCCTCAAGTTGATTCCTTATGTACTCTGATATTATTTTCTTATTCTTTCCTACCGTATCGACATAATATCCTCTGCACCAAAAATTTCTGCTCCCATATTTGTATTTCAGATTTGCATGTCTGTCAAATATCATCAACGAGCTTTTTCCCTTGAGAAACCCCATAAATTGTGCTACACTTATGTATGGTGGTATTGTCACCAACATATGTATATGATCTATACATGTTTCTGCTTCTATTATTTCTACCCCTTTTTGTTCGCACAGTTTTCTTAGTATTTCTCCTACATCTTTTCTCAGTTTCCCAAATATTTCTTTTCTACGATATTTTGGTGCAAACACTATGTGATACTGGCATCTGTAACTTGAATGTGCTGTTCTCTTTATTTCATTTGTCGTTTTCTTCATTTGTTTAAAAACCTCCATGATATTTTTAGTAATGCGGTCGCCAAACCACTACTATTTTATCATGGAGGTTTTTCTCTTGCTAAAGCTTTTTTCTTCCCCCAGTATAACTGGGGGATTATTTCCACGCCTAAAGGCACCATAAAAATACAGCGCATAGCCGTTATTGGCTATGCGCTGTATTTGTGTAACAATGAAATACCACCCGTTATACGGATGGATTATTATTGGAAAATTAAAGCAAAAAATCCTTTTCTGAAAAAGTGCCGCTTTCAAGAAGTGTTTCTTCGGGTGGAATGCGCTTTGTTGCATCATAGTCAAAATGACGGCATTTATATCCGAGAGAAACAATGCCATGTCGAGAGCAAATTGCCTCGTCATCATTGATTTTTTTGCTGTGAGCACATACTAAACAACGCTTTTCAATATTCTTTGAAAAAAGCATATTCTCTGACACCTCCACTATTCTATATATCTAATATACACTATATTTATGTTTTTTTCCACCCCTTTTTTAAAAAAATCAGGAACGCAACAAGAATTAATGAAAAAAGCATAATCAAATTGAGGTTTTTGCTATAATGGACATTTAAAAGTGCAGAAACTCCAATATCGCGAAAAACTCTCGTGTGAATTAAAAGAAATGCAAGAAAACCACTTGTGATTCCATGCAGAAGCTTGCCGAGAAAATATTCTTTCGGATTGATGTCGCTATTTGCAATATAGCTAAGCGCTTGACAATGGACGGAAATACCGCCCCAACCAAGAAAAAATGCGCTTATAACAAAGGCTTTTTTAAATGTTAAAAGCTCTGAGATTTTATAAATACCTGCGGTAATTTCAAGCATTCCGCAAAGGGATGCTTCTGCTATTGCTTTGTTTGTTCCTTTTAATCCAATCAAGCTAAAAATGTCAACTTCTTTTATCAGAGAGACGACAACTGCAAAAAACACTATATATGCGGAGATTTTCAGCGAAGACGCAAGCGCCGAGGAAACGGCATCTGTAAAAGCAAAAGAAAATGAAGGCTGCGCTTTTCTTTTTAAGACGGTGTTTTTATTTACTTTGACAGGAGAAATAAGGCGCATAATAAAACCAACAAGAAGCGCAGAGAGAATATGCAGAAAGAAAAGGGCAATGCCTATCCTTAGAGAACCGAAGACAGAGATTCCGATTGCGCTTATAATGAATGCAGGGCCTGAGTTGTTGCAGAATGAAAGAAGTCTTTCTGCTTGACGCCTGCTGATGTCACCGCTTTCATACAGCTCGCAACAGGTTGCAGCTCCTATCGGATAACCACTTGTAATTCCTAGAAGCAGTGCCGGAGCAGCATTGCCGCTTACCGAGAATAAGGGTGGCATTATCCGCTTTAAGAACAAGGATACAGGCTCTAAAATCCTGAGGTTTATAATAAGCTTTGATACAACAAAAAACGGGAAAAGCGACGGAATAACAGACGTTCCGCAAAGAGTGATGGCATCTTTAACAGCTTTTGAAGATGTTGATGAAAAAAATAAGAGTAAAAGAAAGAAAAAAAGGAAAAGGAAAACCATTAAAGAATATCGTATTTTTATTTTGTTCATTTCAAAAAAGAAACCTCCTTTTCTCTTTTACAATCTATGCAAAAAAAGAATGAAAAATTTTTAAAATTACCATTTAAATTCGATAAAATTCGTGTTATAATTACAATGTATATTTTTGTATGATTTTTAGGGTTTAGGTGAAAAATATGAACAGAAAAGCTTCTTTTGATAATCAGCTTGATGAAAATAATAACTACATAATTGAGGGGCGAAATTCTGTTTTTGAAGCACTCAGAACAGGCCGTCCGATTGATAAGGTCCTGTTTGCCGAGGGCGATAAGAACATCAGCCATATTCTTGCTCTTGCAAAGAAAAATGGGGTTGTTACTTCAAAATGCGACAGGAGAAAGCTTGATTCAATAAGTGTGAGAGGGGCTCACCAGGGGGTCATAGCATTTGCTGCTGCGCGCGAATACAGCACGATTGACGATGTTTTGAATGCAGCCAAGGAGAGCGGAAGGCCACCGCTTATAGTTGTTTGTGACGAAATTTCAGACCCTCACAATCTCGGAGCAATCATACGCAGTGCAGAGGCTGCGGGTGCTCATGGAATCATTATCCCAAAGCGCCGCAATGCAGGGCTTACGGCGGTTGTTGCAAAGGTTTCTTCAGGTGCAATCGAGCATATTCCTGTGGTGCGTGTTTCCAATATTCCGTCAACCTTAAATGAATTGAAAAAGTGCGGCCTTTGGATATATGGCACAGGGCTTTCGGCAACAACTTCGATCTACGAAACAGATCTCAGAGGGCCAACTGCAATCGTAATAGGCTCTGAGGGTGATGGAATGGGGCGGCTTGTCGAGGAGTCGTGCGATGTTGTTATGAACATTCCGATGATCGGAAAAACTCAATCGCTCAACGCATCCGCGGCGGCAGCTGTAGTTCTGTTTGAGGTTTTAAGGCAAAGACTTTAATTCGTTTGAAAGGAGCGTCCTCGTAGTGGAAAAAGAAGACAAGAAATTTGAAACCATTTCCGACGTGTCCGTTGGGGATGTTCTTAATGAAATCAATGCTGAATCATTTTCATACGATTCAGATGAGCTTGATTTGGAAGAAATTCTTGCTGAATTTTCAAAAAACGGTGCCGATGAGAGAAAAGACGAGCCCATTTTTGTTAAAAAGCAGGTTGAAGAAAAAATTGAAGCTGATATAAAGAAAAGCGAGCCGGTGTCAGCTTCTCAACCTATCATTGATGATGAGGATGTTCTTTCTCAGGACACTAAGGGAGAAGTCAGGCGTGTTGATACAATCATTCGTCCTTGGGAGAATGGAGTTTATGGCGATATGACGCTTGGCGAGCCAGAAAAAAACTCAAAAAAAACGAAAAAAAACAGAAATGCAACACTCTCAGAGACTTTTGACACTTTTACGAGAAGTGAGCTTTTTGAAGAAAAATTACAGTCACAACCGCTTGAAACCCGTTCCGTTGAAGAGATTATCCGCGAAAACAACAGGGTTTCAAAGCTCTTGGGACTTAGGACACTTCTTTTGTTTATACTTGGTATTTTGTCCTGCTATCTGGCGTTTTCAGCACCGCTTAAATGGTTCATACCAAGATTCATTTCATATATCTATCATCCGTTTCGCTATCTTTTCTTGACAGCTTTTCTGCAGATTCTCGCAATGCTGCTTTCAGTTGATATAATTTCCAAAGGCTTGTCAAGACTTTTGAAACTGCATCCAAACGTAGATTCAGCCATTACCTTTTCTTCATTCGCATCTTTGATTCATGTAATTTCAATTATGGCAGCACCTCATTGGAAAGGGTGGCTTCCCTATAGCTGCATATCTGTTTTGGGATTGTTTTTTGCGATATACGGTAAATGGATTAATACGCGTGCTGTTTCCAGAGTTTGCAAAACTGTCCGTTCTGCAAAGATGCCGAGCACAGTTCATATCGTCGAGCATTATGGCCAAACGAACATAGTCAAGCAGGCAACGGAGGATACGCGTTCGTTTATATCCCATATAAACGACAAAGATGCCTCTCGCACCTTCTGGACCTTCTTAGCTCCGTTTGTCATAGTTTCCTCAATCGTATTTGCGCTTGTTTCATCGGTGGGAACAAGAACTCCCGAGCATTTTTTCTGGGCACTTGCAGCTATTTCTTCGGTATCAACTCCGTTTTTTACAATGCTTTCATTTTCACATCCGTTTTCATGCGTAGCTAAGAATCTGTCATCCATAGGCGCTGCAATTTCGGGATGGTTCTCAGCGAGAAACCTTTCAAATCGTGCGAACGTTATTGTTTGTGATGAGGATATATTCCCGAAGGGGACAATCTCCCTCCATGGTCTTAAGGTTTTGGGTGAATTTTCACTTGAACAAACCGTCTGCTATGCCGCAAGCATTATAGCTGAAACAAAGAGTGGGCTTTCAGATGTTTTTGCAGACCTTTTAAAAAGCAGATATGCACTGCCGACGAACGTTAAAAACCTTCAGTATCATGAGTCGGGAGGAATAGAGGCTCGGATTGGAGATGATGCAGTTTTGGTTGGAAGTGCAGGCTTTATGCTGCGCTCAGGTGTCAAGATCGGTGCGGGAACTAATACTAAAAACTCAATTTTTGTAGCTATAAACAAAGAAGCTGCCGGAGTTTTCAATGTAAATTATAAAGCGAATATAGAGGTTGAACGCGCCCTGCATATTATGGTTAAAAAGAGAGTTCCGGTTGTTCTTGCTTTGCGTGATTTCAATCTCTTGCCAATGATGGTTGAAAAGACGTTTGATCTGCCTGATTCATCGCTTGAATATCCTGAAATTGAAGAAAGAATAGATTTATCATCGGAAGAACAATTTATAAATGAGGATGCTTGCGCTGTAATAACAAGAAGCGGTCTTTATCCTTTTGCAAACGCGGTGCTTGCCTCTAAAAAGCTCAGGAGAGCAACTGTGCGTAACATCTGCCTTACGGCGCTTGGCGCAATTATAGGTATGCTGCTTATGTTTTATTTGACTTTCATTCAAAAACCGAATCTGATTCCGCCGCATTCTGTATTCGTTTATATGATGATGTGGATGATACCGACATATTTGCTTTCAAAAAGAGTAAAAAAGTAGAACATTATACAAAGAGGAGAAAAATATGGAGATTAAAAAATCAGGGATGATTGCAATTATAGGTCGCCCAAATGTGGGAAAATCAACCCTTATTAATTCACTTGCGGGTGAGAAAATAGCGATAGTATCCGATAAACCGCAGACTACAAGAAACAGAATATGCGGAATTATCAATCGCGAAAAAACGCAGTATGTCTTCCTTGATACTCCGGGCATCCACACGCCGAAAACCCATCTTGCTGAGTATATGGTCAAGGTAGCGGGGGACTCAATTTCTGATGTGGATGTTATTCTTATGCTTGTTGCGCCCATTGCAAATATCGGGCAGATTGAGAAAGATATAATTGCCCGTATTTCACAGAGCAATGTCCCTGCTGTTTTGCTGATAAACAAGATTGACACAATAGAAAAAAAAGATATTTTCCCGGTTATTGAGGAGTATAGCAAAGCATTTGATTTTGCTGCGATAATTCCGATTTCCGCAGCTTGTGGCGATGGAATTGAAAGCATATACAGCGAGCTTGACAGATTCATTTCTGAAGGGCCTGCTCTTTTTCCTGAGGATATGGTATCTGACCAGCCTGAAAAACACATGGTTGCTGAAATTATAAGAGAAAAGCTCTTAAGGCTTTTGAATCACGAAATACCGCATGGCACAGCAGTTGAGATTACGCGCTTTTCAGAGCGTGATAACGAAATTATAGATGTTGTGGCAACGATTTACTGTGAACGCGACAGCCATAAGGGAATCATAATAGGTAAAAATGGTGCGATGCTGAAAAAAATTGGAGAGAGTGCGCGCCGTGAGATAGAGAGGTTTATGGGAACAAAGGTTTATCTCGAAACATGGGTTAAGGTTAAAGAAAACTGGCGTGATAACGATATTCTCATTAAAAATTTCGGATACGAGCTTTAACTGTAAAGTTATTTTGCTTTATAGGCGGTGTTGCAGGTGCAGATAGTTGAAAAAGGATTGATATTACGCGAAACTCCGTATAAAGATGCTGATGTTATGCTGAGTGTTCTTACGGAATGTTCGGGGAAGCTTTCTGTTCTTGCACGAGGTGCAAAAAGAAAGGGCAGCAAGGTCTCTGCGGCAATACAGCTTCTCACATACTCAGAATTTACTCTGTATGAAAGCGGAGGGAGATATACTCTCAACGAGGCAGAACCGATTGAAATGTTCTTTGGTGTGCGCGGCGATATTGTGAAGCTTGCACTTGCGTCATATTTTGCAGAGGTTCTGGAGCAAGCGGCAGATGCAGATACGATAAACCCTGAGCTTTTGAGGCTTGGGCTTAATGCTCTTTATGCACTTGCAAAGACCAATATCCCAAACGACAGAATTAAGGCGGTTTTTGAACTGAAAGCGGCTGAACTATCGGGATATTCTCCAAGTCTTAACTCGTGCATTTGCTGCGGTCATCAGTCAGGTTTTTCGTTTTTTGATATAAAAAACGGCGGCATAGTTTGTGAAAACTGCAACGCTGGCGGAAACTATTCTGTCGATGCAAGTGTAATTGATGCAATGAAATATGTTGTTTCTGAGGACCCGAAAAAAATATTTTCCTTTTCAATCAATGAGGATTCCATGAAAAAAATGTCTAAGATAACGAATGAATATCTGACATTTCATTTTGACAGAAATTTTAAGACAGATGCCTTTTATAAAGGGCTTCTTTGATTTGCGGAGACTGTTATGGACAATTTGTATGAAAAATCGATAAAAACGCTTGAACTTTCAGCAGTCCTTGAGCTTCTGGCAGAGCATGCGGTTAGTGAAGGTGCAAAAAAACTTGCTCGTGAGCTTGTTCCGGTTACAAGTGCCGGTGAAGTGCGACTTGCCCTGGCAAGGACAGGTGCAGCAAGAAAGCTGATTGGGCTTAAAGGGGCGCCGTCTTTTTCAGGAGTGCGGGATATAGCGCCCCTCCTGCGGCGTGCTGCAATAGGGGGGCTTTTAAACCCCTCAGAACTTTTATTTGTTGCAGACATCCTTAAAGTTGCGAGAGGTGCACAGAGCTACCTTGAAGATGACAGAAGAAATGAAAAAACAGAGCTTGACTCTTTTTTTGCAGCTCTGTTTATTGACAAAAGTTTTGAAGATAAAATCAGAGGCGCAATTCTTAGCCCGGAGGAGATAGCGGATACGGCATCTGCAGAGCTTCTTTCCATTCGCAGAAAAATACGCCGTAGCGGAGAAAAAATAAGAGAAGTTCTTGCTCAGATAGTGTCTTCTCCCAACAAATCAAAATACTTGCAGGAAGCCATAATAACCCAGCGCTCAGGCAGATATGTAGTTCCTGTTAAGAGTGAGTACAAGGGAGAGATTAAGGGCCTTGTCCATGATATTTCTTCAACAGGAGCAACGGTTTTTGTTGAGCCGATGCAGGTTGTTGAGCTTAATAACTCCCTGCGTGAGCTTGAAGCTGAAGAAAAGAAGGAGATAGAAAGAATCCTTGCCTGCCTTTCGGCTGAGGCTTCCAATATCTCGGAGGGTTTAGAGCGCGACTTTCAGGTTCTCACCCGACTTGATTTAATATTTGCTATGGGGCAGCTTTCCTATACAATGAATGCCGAAGCTCCCGTTGTTAATGATAAGGGAACGGTTAACCTCATAAATGCAAGGCATCCGCTTTTGAATAAGGATACGACCGTGCCGATATCAATAAGGCTAGGGGAAGACTTTGATACACTCGTCATCACCGGCCCGAATACGGGAGGAAAAACCGTTTCCCTTAAAACAGTCGGGCTTCTCACTCTTATGGCAGAGTGCGGAATGTATATTCCGTGTGACTACGGAAGTGAAATATCCGTATTTACTAAGATTTTTGCAGATATCGGAGATGAACAGAGCATAGAACAATCGCTTTCGACCTTTTCATCACACATGAAAAACATTGTTGAAATAGTAGGTGAGGCAGATGATAACTCTCTCGTTCTTGTAGATGAGCTTGGCGCAGGAACAGACCCGGTTGAGGGCGCTGCGCTTGCTGTTTCAATAATCGAATATATTATGTCGCTCGGGGCAAAAATAATAGCAACAACTCACTATGCAGAGTTAAAAAGCTTTGCGCTCATCACAAAACGCGTTGAAAATGCAAGCTGTGAGTTTGATGTTACAACATTAAAACCAACGTATAGGTTGCTTATTGGCATTCCGGGGAAGAGCAACGCTTTCGCGATTTCCGAACGTCTTGGGCTTCCGATGAATATTATTGAAAGTGCAGGAAGTTTAGTAGAGCGGGAGGATAAACGGTTTGATGAAATTCTTTCCCGTCTTGAAGAAAAGCAAAAAGAGCTCGATATAGAGCTTGAACGTGCAAATACTCTGCGCGCTGATGTCGAAAACAGAAAGAAGAAATCTGAGCAATTTGAAAAAGAGCTTGAAAAAAGAAAAATAAGTGTTATTGAAAAAGCGCGCGAGGATGCAGAAAAGATTCTGAAGGATGCCAGGGAAGCTGCGGACAAGGCGCTTGAAGAAATTAAAGAAATTCGCAAGCTTGAATCAAAAAAGGCAGATAGAAACAGAATTAACGAGGCGCAGAATGAATTAAAACGCGGACTTAACGAAGCAGAACGCGGAGTTATCCGTTCAAAACCAAGGCCCACCCCAAAGCCACTTCCGAGAAAGCTTCGTCCGGGTGATACCGTTGAGCTTTGTGAGCTCGGTCTTCAAGGAACGGTGGTTGAGATTTCCGAAAAAACCGGCCTTCTTACTGTTCAGGCGGGGATAATGAAAGTTTCGGCTCGGCCCCAAGAGGTTTCTCTCATTGAAGAAAGCGGACAAAAAACGGTTAATGATTTTGTTGCAAAGAAAAAGGCAGAGCTTCGCAATATATCAGTAAAACCCGAGGTGGATCTGAGAGGAATGACTGCAGATGAAGCTGAATACACCCTCGGCTCATATCTCGACACAGCTTTCCTTGCAAAACTGAATTCAGTTACGATAATACATGGAAAGGGAACCGGAATTCTCAGAAAGACCGTGCATTCATATCTGCGCTCACATCCCCATATTAAAAGCTGGAGACTGGGAGTTTACGGCGAGGGTGAGGACGGAGTAACTATTGCAGAACTGAGAATTTGATTAAAAATATATTGACTTATACGTGCTGAATTTGTTATTATATGTATGTGGGATAATGAGTTTAAATTTTAAAAAAGGAGATTGCTCCAAATGTGTTCTAAAGAAGTTATCATTAACAATGAAATAGGTCTCCGTGCACGACCTGCTACATTTTTTATTCAGAAGGCAAACGAGTTCAAATGCAGTATTCAGGTTGAACGCGAAGAGCGTTGCGTTAATGCAAAGAGCTTGCTCGGGGTTTTGTCCCTTGGAATCGTCAAAGGCACAAAGGTTACCATAATTGCAGACGGCGTTGATGAAGACGAGGCGCTTGTCGCTTTGACGGAACTTGTCGGAAGCAACTTTTCCGATAAACTTTAATTTAATTGCATTTTGTTATAGACGGCTCTTGGCCGTCTATACTGCTATTGGCAGGTGAAAAAATGACTGTTAAAGAGAAGGCTTTAAAGCTGCCGCAATCTCCCGGAGTTTATATTATGATGAATTCCGACAAAGAAATCATCTATGTTGGCAAGGCAAAAAAGTTATATAACAGAGTTAATTCATATTTCAGGTCAAACGCATCTCATAATTCAAAAACAAAAATGATGATTTCTCGGATTTTTGATTTTGATTATATAATCACAGATACCGAATTTGAAGCACTTGTTCTTGAGAACTCTCTGATAAAACGCCATAAACCGAAGTATAATATCATTCTTAAAGATGATAAGGGCTATCCGTTTATTCGCCTTTCGGTTAAGGATGAGTATCCCGGGTTTTCAATCGTCTCAAAGATTGCGGATGATGGTGCAGAATATTTCGGGCCGTATGGAGGAAGGGTACAATCGCGCCGCGCAATCGAAACCGTGTCGGAGCTTTTGCACCTTCCATTATGCAATAAAAAATTTCCGCGTGATATAGGAAAAGGGCGCCCATGCCTTAATAGCCACATTGGCAAGTGTGATGCGATTTGCTCAGGAAACGTATCAAAAGAAGAGTACAGAGAGCGGATTGAAAGGGCATGTATGATACTTTCCGGGAAAACAAGTGATGTTCTCGAACTTCTTGAAGAAAAAATGCTGATGCATGCAGAAAACCTTGAATTTGAACGAGCAGGGAAGCTGCGCGATGAAATCCGTTCAATAAATGCACTTTCAACAAAACAGAAAATCATCTCGGGTATGATGTCGGATACCGATGTGCTTGCGCTTTATGCAGGGGAAAGTAAGACATTTTTTTCAATTCTTCATTTTATCAACGGTACTTTGCTTGAAAGCGAAACAAAGACGATTGAAACTCCCGTCTATGGAGAACTGTCAGAGCTTTTAGAAGAATTTTTACTTCGATATTATTCCGATAGAAGTACTTTACCTCGTCAAATCTATTTGCAATATGCACCTTCCTCGCCGGATGTGCTTTCAGAATGGCTCTCGGAGCTTTCAGGAAGGCGTGTGCGCGTGATTTGCCCGCAACGTGGTGACAAGCTTAAGTTCGTACAAATGGCCTATAAAAACGCCGAAGAAAAGTCGGTGGCCTCCACGAACAAAGAAGAGAAAAATGCAAGAATTCTGGAAGATATAAAGAAAATTCTATCTCTTCCCGATTTTCCGAAAAGAATTGAGGCATACGATATTTCAAATTTTGCCGGAAAAGAAATGGTGGGCGGGATGGTCGTATTCTTAAATGGAGCGCCGGCACGGCGTGAATATAAGCGTTTCAAGATTAAAACGCTTGAAGGTCAGGACGATCCGCGAGCAATGCAAGAGATGCTCAAACGCCGATTTTTCAGGTATAAAAACGGAGACAAAGCGTTTTTAAACTGTCCGGACCTCATTCTTCTTGATGGCGGGATTGGTCAGGTGCGCGCAGTTTTGAGCTTTTTACGGGAAGCAGAAATAAACGCTCCTCTTTTTGGTATCGTAAAAGATGATAAGCATATGACACGTGCGATAATTGATTCACAAGGGAGAGAAATCGGCATTTCCGGAAACCAAGCAGTTTTTCGTTTTTTTGCAACGCTCCAGGATGAGGTTCACAGATACTCTATTGAATATCACAGAAAGCTTCGTGCGAGGAGTGTGACACAAAGCGAATTGACGAAAATCGATGGTGTGGGGAAAAAACGTGCAATTAAGCTCCTTGAGCACTTCAAGAGTATTGATAAAGTAAAAAATGCATCAATACCGGAGCTTGCTGCTGTTTTACCGGAAAAAACGGCAGTAAGTGTTTATAAATATTTTCGCGGCGGGGAGGAATAAACATGCGCGTTATTGCAGGAAGCGCTCGAGGGAGAGTTCTGAAAACACTTGAAGGCGAAGCTACTCGCCCGACAACAGATAAAGTCAAGGGTTCGATTTTTAACATAATTCAGTTTGAGATAGCCGGCAAACGTGTGCTTGACCTCTTCTCGGGCAGCGGTCAGCTCGCTATTGAAGCTATCAGCCGCGGCGCAAGGTGGGCTGTTGCAGTTGACATCTCAAAGGCTGCGGTGTCGGTTATCAGGGAAAACGTAAAAAAGTGTGGCTTTGAGGATACGATAAGTATTCACAACTGTGATTTTTCAGAAGTATTGACAAAAGGCGCGAAATATGATGTAATATTTTTAGATCCGCCATATAAAGCTTCGCTCCTTGCCTCTGCGCTTGAAAGGATCAATAAATTTGACATATTATCAGAAAATGGTATAATAATCTGTGAGACAGATGCTGCCACCGATGTTGCGAAAATTTTGCCGGAGTGTTATTCGTTTAAAGAGTATAAATATGGCACGATTAAGCTCACGGTAATACGCAACACACCGTTTGAGGGGTAATAGATATGAAAATTGCAGTATATCCCGGTAGCTTTGACCCGGTCACAAAAGGGCACCTCGACATTATAGAGAGAGCATCAGAAATTTTTGACAAAGTGGTCGTCGTTGTTATGGTTAACGGCAAAAAGAAACCGGCGTTTTCCTTAGAAGAAAGAAGTGAATTTCTTTTAAGATGCACAAAAAAATTCAGAAACGTTGAAATCCGATTATCTGATGCTTTGCTTGCGGAGTGGGTAAAATCCGTTGGTGATTGCGTTATTATAAAAGGGCTTCGAGCTGTCAGCGATTTTGAAAGCGAATTTCAGATGGCCCTTATCAACAGAAAGCTTAATCCAAAGCTCGAAACCTTGTTTTTGCCGACATCGGAGGAAAATCTTTATCTTTCGTCAAGTATTGTTAAAGAAGTTTGTTCTTTGGGCGGCGATATTTCAGCTTTTGTTGATGAAAAAATTCTTGAGGATGTAAGAAAAAAGTTTATGAGGGGAGACGGGAAATAATGGCAAGTGGAATTGATGAATTGGTAAATATGCTTTATGATATGGTGTCTGAGGCTTGGGCACTTCCTTTTGGAGCTGAAAAGTGTCTTCTTGAAAGGGAAAAGGTTCTTGACCTCATTGATGAGATTCGGGTTAATCTTCCAAAAGATATTGAACAGGCAAGAACGATTGTGGACAGCAGAAACGAGATTCTTGCTGCGGCAAAAAGAGAAGCAGAAGCTATCAAGGCCGCTGCGGAGGAGCGTGCCCTCCATATGATTTCAGAGGAGGAAATTACGCTCACTTCAAAACAAAAGGCAAGTGAGATTATGGCTGTTGCCGAGACAAAGTCAAAAGAGCTTCGCCGTGCCGCAAATGATTATGCAGAGGATACTCTTCGCAGGCTTGAATCAGTTATTGAGCAGGCGTTGAATGAAACAAGAGAATCCAGAAAGCAATTTAAGACTGCGGTTGTAAAAACAAATACTGCTGATACAGAAGAATAAAATCAATAGAAAGACTCGCAATCCTGACGGATTGCGAGCCTTTTTTCGTTTCTCTCATATAGACATGATTTTTGATGTCAAATACATATCTTCCTGAATGTCCCTTTTCATTTCAAGTGCTTTGTTTATATCGATGTTGCAAATTTCGCCGTTATTCAAGCAGACAACGCGATTGGTTTCGCCGGCTAAAAGGGTTTGAACGGCATATGCACCAAAACGGCTTGCCATAACACGGTCTCGTGCAGTCGGGCTCCCTCCTCGCTGAATATGCCCGAGAATCGTAAGTCTTGTATCTATTCCGGTTTCTTCGATTATTCGATTTGTAATCTCAATGGAATTTCCAACGCCTTCGGCCTGGATAATGATGTAGTGAGAACGTTTGTTGATTCTACCTGCACGAATTTTTTCAACAACATCACGTTGAAAATCAAATGGCTTTTCGGGAACGAGAACAGCCTGAGCACCGCACGCAATACCGACGTGAAGCGCGAGGTGTCCGGCGTTGTGGCCCATAACCTCAACAACAGAGCAACGCTCGTGCGATTGCATCGTGTCGCGTAGCTTGTCGATTGCGTCAAGAGCTGTATTGCAAGCTGTGTCAAAGCCTATGCTGTATTGTGTGGAGGATATGTCATTATCAATTGTGGCGGGAACTCCGATTGTATGGATTCCGCGATTTGCCAAGTCACGCGCGCCTCTGAAAGTACCGTCCCCACCGATAGTAACAATTCCGTCAAGTCCGAGATATTTGCATGTAGAAACAGCTTTTTCAAACCCGGTTTCTGTAACGAATTCCGGACAACGCGCAGTAAAAAGCATTGTTCCGCCTTTTGAGATAATGCCGTTAACGCTTCGTGCATTAAGTTCAACGACATCTCCGTTGATAAGCCCATTGTATCCGCGGCGGATACCAAGACATGTAATGCCGTGATATGCAGCAGCTCTTGCAACAGCGCGTATTGCAGCATTCATTCCGGGGGCATCGCCTCCACTTGTAAGGACCCCAATCGTTTTTATGGCAGACATTGAAAATCAACCTTTCAAAAAGTTTTAAAATGTAGTAATAATTATCCGTGTGTACGTAAAAAGCAAAATTAGCAGAAGGGGATTATCGCGAAACAGAATCCTTTAAAACGACATTATCGCTTCCGAGAATCTCTTTTAAACGGGTAAGGAGAGCTATTTCATCTGAAGTATGCGTTCTCATCCGTTTTTTGCTATCTTCATAGAAAAGTATTGTTTCAAGCTCTCCCGGAAAGGCTGAGATAATAGCGCGGACCGCTTTTGCATTTTCACACTCCTCATCAGAAAGCCTTATATAAAGGCGTTTTTTTGTTTGAGAAGCATCTGCATCAATGTTATTGTATTCATTGATTGAGCGTATTTCGTCACAGATAAGCTGCGGGGAAGAGTCTTCTCGGAAATTTATTCTCGCGCGAACGGTCACAATGGCATTCTCACTGAGAAGTGGCTGATATTTTTCAAGAACCTTCGGGAAGATTATGCATTCCAAAGAATTAACAGGACCTTCAAGCGTCATGTATGCCATCAATGAGTTGTTTTTAGTCGTTTTCAGCTTTATTGAGGAAACACAGCCGGCTACAAAAACAGAGTCACCGTCATCGTGTTTGTCAGGAATTATGCAATCAGAAAGCTTTTCGACAGCAAGCCTTTTTAAAAGGCCTGAATAATCATCAAGAGGATGCCCTGAAAGATAGATGCCAAGCGTGTCTTTTTCAAAGGAAAGTATGGTTTGTTTTGGATATTCGGGAATATCGGGAAGCAAATCTTCATTATAGGTTATCTTTTCCTCAGAAGAGTCAAGCGAGAAAAGGTCAAATTGCCCATCAAGGTTTCTGCTTTTAGTGTATGAAATTCCCGTCAAAATACTATCGTAAATGTTGAGAAGCTGTGCACGGTTTGCACCGGTGCTGTCAAACGCGCCACATTTAATGAGGTTTTCAAGTGCGCGACGGTTAAGCCCCTTGTTTTGCATACGCTTGCAAAAATCACGCAGTGACCGGAAGTTACCTGCAAATGAGCGTTCTTCCGAAATAGCCCGAACAAAGTCACGACCAACACTCTTAACAGCAGCAAGCCCAAAACGAATATTTTCTCCGCTTACCGTGAAAGTATCTTCAGATTCATTGATATCAGGCGGTAAAACTGAAATTCCCATCTCACGGCACAGTTCAAAGTATGAGGCAAGCTTGTCGGTAGAATCGAGAACAGAGGTCAGAAGGGCCGCCATGTATTCTCTCGGATAATGAAATTTCATATATGCAGTCTGATATGAGACTACCGCATATGACGCTGCATGAGCTTTGTTAAAGGCATAGTTTGCGAAAGCAACTATTTCATCAAAAATTTTATTTGCGGTTTCTTCGGGAATTCCGTTATTAATTGCACCGGGAATACCTTCTTCGGAATTTCCGAAAATAAAATTCTTGCGTTCGCGAAGAAGATCCTTTTCCTTTTTCTTTGAAATTGCACGGCGAACCATATCTGCGCGGCCAAGAGAAAATCCGGCTACTTTTCTGAATATATCCATAACTTGCTCTTGGTATACTATGCAACCGTATGTTATTTCAAGTATATCTTTGAGCATCGGATGGAGATATTTTATGTTTCCGGGATTTTGCTTTGAGCTTATATAGTGAGGAATCGAATCCATAGGTCCGGGGCGGTAGAGAGCAACGATTGCTGTTATATCTTCAATTGACTGTGGTTTCATGCCGACAACAACGGAAGTCATACCTTGACTTTCAAGCTGAAAGACTCCTGCTGTGTGTCCCTGTGACAATTCGGAGAAAGTAAGCTCATCATTATCAGGAATATCCGAAACTGAGAAATCGGGAGTGTGAATGCGGACTAAGTTTTCAGCATCGTGGAGAACAGTAAGGTTACGCAGCCCGAGAAAATCCATTTTTAAAAGCCCAAGCTCTTCGAGAGTGACCATTGTAAACTGTGTAACTATTGATTCGTCGTTTGCGGATAGGGGAACATATGAAGAAACTTCGTTTTTGGTTATAACAACGCCTGCCGCATGCGTAGAGGCATGGCGCGGCATACCTTCGAGCGCAACGGCGGTGTCAATAAGCTTTTTGTATCGCTCGTCAGCTTCGTAATAATCCCGGAAAGGCTTTGAAATTTCAAGCGCCTTATTGAGAGTCATATGAAGCTCATTTGGAACGCTTTTTGCGATTGCATCGGCTTCGGCGTAGGGAAGACTCATAACTCGTGCAACATCACGTATTGCGCCCTTTGCAGCCATAGTTCCGAATGTGACAATCTGTGCTACGCGGTCTGAACCGTACTTTCTGACGACATAGTCAATAACCTCCTGCCTTCGCTCCTGACAAAAATCCACGTCAATATCAGGCATGCTTATTCTTTCAGGGTTCAGAAATCGCTCAAAATACAGGTTGTATTTCATCGGGTCGATATTGGTAATTTCAAGGCAGTATGAAACAATGCTTCCTGCGGCGCTACCTCGGCCGGGGCCGACAGGAATATCCTGTGAACGGGCATACGAAATAAAGTCCCAAACAATGAGAAAATAATCAACATATCCCATTCGGGAAATCATATTAAGCTCATATTCAAGCCGTTCTCTGTATGAGGCAGGTGCATCAGGATAACGGCGTTCAAATCCATCAGATGTGAGTTTTTTCAGATATTCAAAAGAGCTTGAAAACTCTGGAGGAGTGTCATATTGTGGGAGATGATGGTTTCCGAATTCGAATTCGAGGTTACACATATCTGCAATTTTAATGGTGTTTTCAAGAGCCTCAGGATGAGAAGGGAACAGCTCTGCCATTTCATCTTCGCTTTTAAGATAGAACTCATCTGTTGCAAACTTCATGCGTGATGTGTCGTTTAAGGTTTTGTTCATCTGAACACACATTAGAACGTCTTGAGTATATGCATCTTCGCGAGTTATATAGTGTGCATCGTTTGTAGCTACAAGCGGGATATTAAGCTCTTCGGAAAATTTAATAATCTCGCGGTTCACTTCTTTTTGTTCTTCAATTCCATGGTCTTGGATTTCCAGATAGAAGTTATCATTGCCGAAAATTTCATTAAGAGCTTTTGCGTGCTCTTTTGCGCCTTCAACATCACCACGAAGAATCAGCCTCGGGATGGTTCCGGCAAGACATGCAGAAAGGCAAATCAAACCTTCGGAATGATTTTTGAGGATTTCAAGGTCAATTCTCGGTTTGCCGTAAAAGCCGTCAATGAAAGCTCTGCTTACGAGGTGTATGAGATTTTTATAGCCTGTCTCATTTTTGCATAGTAGAACAAGGTGGGCAGGCTCGCGGTCAGAAGAATAATCCTTATCAAACATCGAGCGAGGAGCCATATAAACTTCACAGCCGATAATAGGCTTGATACCTGCTGCTTTTGCTGCGCGGTAAAAGTCGATGACACCGTACATAACTCCGTGGTCAGTTATCGCAATGGCAGGTTGGCCTAGCTCTTTTGCACGTTCACAAACCTTGTTGATTCTGCATGCCCCGTCTAAAAGACTATATTCAGTATGTAGATGAAGATGTGCAAATCTACTCATCAGATTATGAATCCTTTCTTGTAGTTAGTTCTTCTGCCAATGAAACAAGTTTGTTTAAACGGTGATTAAGCCCGGATTTTCCGACTCCGTCTTCAGAAAGCTTTGCAAGCTCAGAAAGAGAGATTTCAGGATTGGAGAGCCTTAAATTCGCTGCTGTTTGAAGCTGAGAAGAAAGCGTGTCAAGAACACCAAGATCCTGAAGTTTTTTAATTGCGGCGATGTGGTTTTTTGCCGCATCAGCCGTTTTTGAGAGGTTTGCGACTTCAAAATTAACCTGTCTGTTAATGTTGTTCCGTACATCCTTAACAAGCTTTGTCTGCATGAGCTCAAGAGCGCAAAGAGGCGCGCCGATTCGAGTGAGAAAATCTTCAATGTGACCGCTCTCTTTGAGGTAAATAATATTGTTCGACTTTCGTGTTGCAAGCTTTGCAGGAAGGTCAAGGTCAAGAAGAAGTGAAACAACCTCACGGCTCAGGGCCGAATGTGAAGTAACAAGCTCTAAATGATACCGTGAGGACGGGTCAGAAACCGAGCCACCTGCAAGAAAAGCACCTCTGCAAAAAGCAGCGCGGGCTTCGTCTGTTTCAACAAGAGCACCGTTGAGGTGAAGAGAAAGGGTTCCGTCCGCATTGATACCGAAAGCACCGAAGATTTCAGCTATTTTGGCGGGATTCTCAACAATCAGATTGAATTTTTTAAGAGATGCTTCGGGAATGATTTTTTTGTCAAAATCAAAAGCAAATAAGCTTTTCAAAAGGCGAGAAGCTCTTGCAAAAACATTTTTATTTTCTGTTACAATCTTGATTTTATTATTTCTGGTTGTATTTGCAAAAAGAATAATTCCGCAGCATTCTGCGAGTGCTTCGTCAGCGTTTCTGATTTCCAAAATAGAAAGCTCTTCCTTAATTTTTGCAGAAAAAGTCATATTATCACCTTTCTAACGTAGAAAATCTCTGTGCATTTTTAAGCACTTGTAACCGAGAGAGGAGATGTGGTTTCCAAGTTCTTCTGCAAGAGCGACAGATCTGTGTCTGCCACCGGTACAGCCTATTGCAATATTGAGCGCTGTTTTTCCTTCTTCGATATATTGAGGAAGGAGAAAGTCAATTATGTTGTAAAGGTGTTCGAGAAAATCCTTTGTTTGCTGCCACTTCATAACATAGTCACGAACAGCTTCATCCAGCCCTGTTTTCTGGCGCAAAGAAAGATCGTAATAAGGATTAGGCAAAAACCTGACATCAAATACCAGATCAGCGTCAAGAGGAAGCCCGTGTTTAAAACCAAAGGATGAAACATTGATAATCATTGACTGGTCACGGAGTTCGTTTGCGTCAAGAAAACCAAGCATATATTCGCGAAGGTTTGTCGCTGTAAGAGAGGTAGTATCAACAATATAATCCGCGCGAGCACGAACATCCGCCAGCATTTCCATTTCTTTTTCAATAGTTTTTTCAATGGGCGTTCCCTCGGAAAAGAGAGGGTGACGCCGCCTTGTTTCTTTATATCTCTGAATAATAGTGTTCGTAGATGCTTCGAAGAAAATAATTTTATAATTACAGTTGGATTTTTTTATGTTATCAAGCGTCGTAAAAAGCGCAGAAAAATCAACACCCGCACGGATATCTGTGACGAGCGCAACGTGAGAAAAACGGCTGTTTGCAGCTATGCACATTTCCACAAAGGTTGGAATTAATTCCGGAGGCATATTATCAACACAGTAGAATCCAAGGTCCTCAAAAACGGCAGCTGCACGGCTCTTTCCGGCTCCCGACATTCCTGATATGATAAAGAAATCCATGTTTTTACCCCCTAAAGTATGCAAATTTCACATTCAAGAGAAACTCCGGTTTCTTTGAGTACGGTTTCTTGAATGTGATAAATAAGGCTTTTAACGTCATTTGCTGTTGCCTCGCCACGATTTACAATAAAACCTGCGTGCTTTTTTGAAACTTCAGCACCACCGATTGAATATCCCTTTAAGTTGCATTGCTCGATGAGAGCTCCTGCAAAATGTCCCTGAGGCCGCTTGAAAACACTTCCGGCGCTCGGAAGCTCCAAAGGCTGCTTTTCGCGCCTGCGGGAAGCAAAGTCGCGCATTTTCAAGCTAATCTCCTCATGTTGGGAAGGAGTAAGGGAAAACTCAGCTGATAAAACTAAAAGCTCAGGGTTTTTCTTATAAAAGCTGTTCCGATATGAAAAATCATGTTCGCTCCCTGACAGGGTAAAAACCTTGTCACCGCACAAATACGTTGAAGAAACAAGACAATCTGCTATTTCTGAGCCATATGCGCCGGCATTCATTATAAGCGCACCACCGACGCTTCCCGGGATTCCTTGTGCGAATTCAAGGCCGGACAGGGAGTTTTTCAAAGCGATGACCGAGCAAACGGAAAGCAGAGCACCCGCCTCTGTGATTAGGCTTGTTCCGTTAACTGAGATTTTATTGAAGGTGAGCTTTATAACAACGCCGTCGATGCCTTCGTCAGGAAAAAGGAGGTTACTGCCGTTGCCGATTATTACCGGAGAAATCCCATAGCTTTTGATAAGGGGAATTACTTCCGTAACGGCAGAAGATTCTGAAATCTCAATGTAAAGCCGTGCGGGACCGCCTATTTTGAAGGTTGTGTGCTTAGACATCGGTTCGTTTTCGGAAAAACGAATGTTTTTTATGTCTTTTAATGCAGTAATAAGTTCGTTATTCATACAAAACACAGTCCTTTAAGAATTATGTATTTATATTATATTTCCAAACAGCCCATCAAATAATAGCGAGGAAATTTTAACGTCAAAAACGGTATTTTTTAAATCACGGTCAGATTTTACATACACCTTGACGAAGTTTTTCGCGTGGCCGACCCAGAAACCTTTGTGTTCCTCCTCAAAAAGAACAGATTCTATTCCTTGTAGCCTCGAAGAAAGATAGTTTTTGGACATTTCGGCAGAAATTTCAGCAGCCCGCTTCGCCCTTAGTGCTTTAACTTTCTTAATTATCTGTCCTTCCATTTTCGCAGCAGCAGTTCCGGCTCTTTTTGAATAGGGAAAAATATGCATAGAAGAAAACTCGCATTTTTTGATAAAAGAAAGGGATTTTTCAAATTCATTCTCATCTTCACCGGGAAATCCTACTATCATATCTGTCGTAATTGCACAACCCGGAAAATGTTGCCTTAAAAGCTTTACTGCTTCAAGGAAGCGGGACGAGTCATACTTTCTGTGCATCCTCGAAAGTGTTTCGTCACAACCGCTTTGCATAGAAAGGTGAAAGTGGTCACATAGATTTGATAAACCACTCAGTTTTTGGCAGAAATTATCGTCAATTATTCTCGGTTCGAGAGAGCCGAGCCGGAATCTTATCCTTGGGAAAGCGCTGCAAAGAGCATATACTATGTCGGGAAGTGTTCGCTTTGGTGAAAGATCCCGACCGTAAGATGAAATTTCGATACCGGTAATTACAACTTCTTTGTAGCCGGAGTCAACAAGCTTCCGACAGTCTGAAATGGCAGAGTCAAAAGGCATCGAGCGGACAGGGCCGCGTGAATACGGAATAATGCAATATGTGCAGAAGTTGCTGCAACCGTCTTCAATTTTGAGCAGCGCTCTGGTATGTCCGTAAAGCCCGCCAGCCGGAAGACATTCGAATTTTCGGCGCAAAAGAGGATTATCGATCGGAAGCTTCGCATAACGTTTAGTTAAAAGGGAAGAAATCGCATCAGCAAAGGCTTCTTTTTCTGATGTGCCTGAAACGAGCGAAACCCCCTCAATTTTGGCGATTTCATCAGGGGAAAGCTGTGCCAGACATCCACATACCGCAATTTTGGCATCAGGGTAGGTTTTTGCCATGTATCGTATCATTCGTCTTGATTTTTGGTCGCTGGTGGAAGTGACGCTGCAAGTATTCATAACAATGACATCTGCAAGAGAATAATCAAGAACAACAGTGTGACCTTTTTCTGCAAGCAAAAGTTCAAGTGACTGCGTTTCAAATTGATTAACCTTGCAACCGAGTGTATAAAAAGCGATATTCATAAACTCACCTAAATTTTACAATAAAATAGTTGAAAAATCTCCACAAAAGTATTATACTTTATTTGTAAGGAAAATAGCAATACAAATTTGGAAGGAGCTATATTTATGTACAAATTCAACGTTTCACTTTCATCAATCAATGAGGTTAAGAACTTTGTGAATGCAGCTTGCAAGCAAATGTGTGATATCGACCTTATTTCAGGTCGTTATGTTATTGATGCAAAATCAATCATGGGCATTTTCAGCATTGACCTCTCAAAGCCGGTGACTGTTACTGTCAACGGAACAGAAGAAGAGTATAAGGCTTTCCGCGAAGCAGTAAAAAACATTATTATCGAAGGCTAATTGATACATAACAACCCGGCAACCGAACATTTGCGGTTGCCTATTTGTTTTTAATTAATCGGAGGAGCAGTATGAGCAAGGGGCTTAAAAAGTTACTCGAAAAACTTAGCAAAACGCGTTGCGCTGTCATTGGTATGGGTGTCAGCAATACACCGCTTATACGAATGATGTTAAGATGCGGTGCGCAGGTTTTGGTTTGCGACAAAAAGGCGGAACATAATTCGGAGTTGATAAATGAATTTATAGCCATGGGTGCAGAGTTTTCTCTCGGAGAAAGTTATCTTTCAAACCTGCATGATGTTGACTTTATTTTTAAGACGCCGGGGCTTCGTTATGATGTTCCGGAGCTCTTGGAAGCGGAAAGAAACGGTGTCGTTATTACATCTGAAATGGAGCAGTTTTTAAAGCTATGCCCATGCACGTGTATTGGAGTAACCGGTAGTGATGGAAAAACAACCACAACAACAATCATAGGAAAACTGCTTGAACAGGCAGGAAAGCGTTGCTTTGTTGGCGGGAATATCGGAAAGCCTTTGCTTGATGAGGTTGACTCCATGATTGAAACTGATTTTTCCGTTGTTGAGCTTTCCTCATTTCAGTTAATGAATATTAAATTCAGCCCGCAAATATCTGTTATAACAAATGTGACACCGAATCATCTTGATGTGCATAAATCCTTTGAAGAATATATTTATGCTAAAAAGGAAATTTTTCGTCACTCAACAGGAAGGGTTGTCTTGAATTATGATAATGAAGTTACAAGGCTTATTGCCGAGGAGCTGGGAGAGCGGGCAGTTTTGTTCTCGTCAAAACATATTCTTGCAAATGGCTTTTGCGTTGAGAATGGATATATCGTGAGAAAAACTGACGAAAAAACAAAAAAAGTTCTGTCACTTTCAGATATTAAAATTCCCGGAATGCACAATGTTGAAAACTACATGGCAGCTATTGCGGCAACAGAGGGCATAGTATCGGAAACAGATATTTTGAGCGTTGCAAAAAGTTTTGGTGGTGTGGAGCATAGAATGGAATTTATCCGTGAGCTTCGCGGAGTTAAATACTATAACGATTCAATAGCTTCAAGCCCCACAAGAACAATAGCCGGCCTTTCGGCCTTTGACAGAAAGGTTATCCTGATAGCCGGTGGATATGATAAGAAAATTCCGTTTGATGTTCTTGGTGATGCCGCGGTCAAATATGTTAAAAAACTCATTCTTGTAGGTGCGACTGCAAATAGCATACGCGATGCAGTGGTAAAGGCCGAGGGATACGATGAAAACGAGCTTCCGATAGTTATGTGTGATACCTTTGAAGATGTTGTACGCGTTGCATCGGAGATTTCGGAACGAGGAGATATCGTGGCTCTTTCTCCGGCTTGTGCTTCCTTTGACATGTTTGAAAACTTTATGCTCAGAGGAGAAACTTTCAAAAAGCTCGTAAACTCACTTGTCTGACACAAAAACAGGAGATGTTTTAAGCGCCGCTCCCGGGGGTAGCGGAGTTTCCATGAAAAGAGAATATATATCATCTGCACGTTTTTCGAGAGCGAGGAGTTTTTTTGCTTCGTCGCTCTCGTTTTTTATAGCAGACGGCCTGGTTATAATCGGTATCCTCGAAACTTCTTTTGTCCTCTTTAAAATCGCTCTGCCTGAATCCGAAAAGGCAAGCAGCTTTACATACGGTGGAGTGCTTGGAAAATCAGAGGTGATATTTAGAAAAGCATTAAGAAAAATGCGGCGAAGTCGGGAATGTGTATATCTCTTTGTTTTTGCTGAATTTATCGCATCTTCAAGTGAATTACTTGATGCAACCGCATCAAAAATCCGGTTTTCCAGTCCCTCGGAAACATCGGGATACTTCCTAAAATCTTCGGGGGAAAGGCGCTTTAATGAAGAAATGACAGAAGTCGAAGCGGTTTTTATATTTACCGGCGCATGACCAAGACTGCTTTCCCTTTCAACAATTTCGAGGCTGGGAGGCGGTATGAGTTTTTTAATCTGAGCATTATCCGTAATAAGTGAGCGAATATGAGAGGCTGAGGCGAAAGTGTCAGATGATATTGCACAATCGTGCTCCGCGCCGATTCTTTTAAATGCTATGGGTTTAATATCAGAATTTAACATAAGAAGCGCTTTTAAATATTCAACTGCAAGAATGTTGTTTGGAGTTGAAATGAGCTCTGCGAGGCTTTTGTTTCGTTTATTTAAGGCAGCAGATAACGCAGTAGGGTAGGAAACTCCGAGTGAAAGCTCAGCTGTTATTTCGGAATTCAGGTCCCCTGAAATCAAAAGCTTTGCAATTTCAAGAAGCGAGTTGAGATCATTGCTCTCTGTTCCAAAAGCAAGAGAAGAAATGATGCCGAGATTTTCAAAAATAGAAATTGCACCGTAAGCAAAGCGCTCGGCAGAGGAGAGAACATACGGCACCGGAAGCTCAAAAACAATGTCGGCTCCACATCGGATTGCAGCTTCTGCGCGTGCATGCTTTTGCATTATTGCAAAGTCTCCGCGCTGAACAAAATTACCGCTCATAACGCAGACAATTCCGTCAGCTCCGCAGGCTTTTATTTGTTCGATTTGGTACAGATGGCCGTTATGAAATGGGTTGTATTCGCATACAATGCCATAAATGTTCATTTTCTCACTCCTTTTGCTGAAAAAATTAAAAAAAGCTTGCAAAAAGCAACGATATATTGTAAAATATACTTTACTGTCTGGAAAGGCAACATAGTTATTTATATTTTAACCGCAAAGCCATCTTTTTTCAAGATGTGCGGCAGAATTAATTTACCGGAGGGAATGTTTTTATGAAAATTCTTGTTATCAATGCAGGAAGCTCCTCGCTTAAATATCAGTTTATGGAATCAGAGGGCGGTCAGGTTTTTGCAAAAGGTCTTTGTGAACGCATAGGCATCGATGGCCGTCTTACTCACAAGGTTCCCGGTCGTGATGATGTTAAGGCTGACATCGCTATGCCTACTCATGCTGAGGCAATCCAGTCAGTTCTTGATATTCTTGTTGACCCTGTAAAAGGCGTTATCGCTTCTACCGATGAAATTGCTGCTGTCGGTCACAGGGTTCTCCACGGGGGTATGGAGTTTACCAAGAGCTGCCTTGTTGACGATGCTTGCATTGCTGCGATTGAAAAGTGTATCCCGCTCGGCCCGCTCCACAATCCTGCAAACCTTATGGGTATCCGCGCTTGTCAGAAGGTCATGCCGAGCACTCCGCAGGTTGCAGTTTTTGACACTGCTTTCCATATGACAATGCCGCCAAAGGCATATATTTACCCGATTCCGTATGAATACTATGAAAAGGACGATGTTCGTCGCTACGGTTTCCACGGAACAAGCCATCGCTACGTTTCTGCACGTGCGATTGATATGCTCGGCAATCCTGAGCACAGCCGCGTTATCTGCTGCCACCTCGGAAATGGCTCATCACTTTCTGCAGTAGTTGACGGCAAGTGTCAGGATACAAGCATGGGGCTCGGCCCGCTTGCAGGCTTCCTTATGGGTACTCGCTCCGGCGATATTGATGCAACGATTCTTGAATATCTCATGGGTCGTTACGGCTATGACATCAAGGAAATGAACAATATCCTTAACAAAAAGTCAGGCGTTCTCGGAATCTCCGGCGTAAGCTCTGACTTCCGTGATCTTGAAGCCGCAGCTGTAAACGGAAATGAACGTGCACGTCTTGCTCTTGATAAGTTCATTTATGAAGTAAAGAAGTTTATCGGTGCATATGCGACAGCGATGGGCGGGGTAGATGCCATTGTGTTCACCGCAGGCATCGGCGAAAATTCAACTGACCTTCGCTACGATATCTGCTCAGGCCTCGAATATATGGGTGTGAAGATGGATGCAGAGAAGAATAAGGTTCGAGGAAAAGAGATTGATGTTTCTGCGGCTGATTCTAAGGTCAAGATTTTCATCATCCCGACAAACGAAGAGCTCATGATTGCAAAAGATACCGAAGAAATTGTAAATTCCCTTTAATTTTACATAAAAAACAAAAAATTCCCGCGATATAGCATTGCGGGAATTTTTTTAATTCAGTTTTCTTAGTTTACATATGGCCCTTTTCTCTGTGAGTTGTCATAACAGCATCATCGCGGAAGAATAGGGAAATGCACCAGATTCCTGCAAGTGCGACGAGTGTATAGACAATTCTGCTCAGGATAGCACCCTGACCGCCAAAAATAGCAGCAACAATGTCAAACTGGAACAAACCGATCGAGCCCCAGTTTAGTGCGCCAACTATTGTGAGAAGAAGTGCGATTCTGTCAAACATAATTTTCAACTCCTTAAGTCTTTGATTTTAGCCTACAAAACAAGTATTCCAAAACACCTTATGTTAAATTCGTAAATTCTTCTGCAATATTTGGAAATTAAATAAAAAACAGGAAATTATCTATGGACTTTTTGACAAAATTATGTTTAAATATATATTATGTAGTTTTATGTAATGGAGTTGAATTTTATGAAGCTTACAAACGTAAGAGAGTTGTTTAACTCACCAGATGCCTTTTCCGGAAACTCTGTAACTGTGGGCGGTTGGGTGCGAACAGTTCGCGACTCAAAGGTCTTTGGTTTTATCGAGTTAAATGACGGTTCATATTTTAAAAGCGTTCAGGTTGTTCTTGATGATTCTCTTAATAATTTCTCTGAGCTTGTTCATTTAAATGTAGGAAGCGCTGTTGTTGTCACGGGTAAGTTTATTCTCACTCCCGATGCAAAGCAGCCGTTTGAAATTAAAGCAGAGGAAGTAAGCATTGAAGGTGAGTCTGCCCCCGATTATCCGTTGCAAAAGAAAAGGCATTCTCTTGAATTTTTGAGAACGATTTCTTACCTTCGTCCGAGAACGAATACGTTCTCCGCTGTTTTCAGAGTGAGAAGCGAAGCCGCGTATGCAATTCACAAGTTTTTTAATGAGCGCGGCTTTGTATATGCTCATACACCGATTATTACCGGCAGCGACTGCGAGGGCGCAGGCGAGATGTTCAAGATTACAACGCTTGATATGGAAAATCCTCCTCGCGGCGAGGATGGAAAAATTGATTACTCTGGAGATTTCTTTGGCCGCGAAGCAAGCCTTACGGTTTCCGGCCAGCTTGAAGCCGAAACCTTTGCTCTTGCATTTGGAAAGACTTATACCTTCGGGCCAACTTTCCGGGCAGAAAATTCAAATACTGCCCGTCACGCTGCGGAATTCTGGATGATTGAGCCTGAAATTGCTTTTGCTGATTTGAATGATGATATGGAGCTTGCCGAAGCAATGGTAAAGTTCGTAATACGTCACGTTCTCGACAACTGCAAGGAAGAAATGAACTTCTTCAACAATTTCGTTGACAAGGGCCTCATAGAACGCCTTGAACACGTGGCTAATTCTTCGTTTGGTGTTATGGAATATTCTGATGGAATCAAAATTTTGGAACAGCATAAGGAAAAGTTTGAATATCCCGTCTTCTTTGGATGTGACCTCCAAACTGAACATGAGAGGTTCCTTACAGAAGAGGTTATGAAAAAGCCGATGTTCTTAATCAATTATCCTAAGGAAATCAAAGCATTTTATATGCGTCAGAACGATGACGGAAAAACAGTTGCTGCTATGGATTTATTTGTTCCCGGAATCGGAGAACTTATTGGCGGCAGCCAGCGTGAAGAACGGTATGACGTTCTTGCGGCTAAGATGGATGAAATGGGTCTTAACCGTGCTGATTATGATTGGTATCTCAATCTTCGCCGTTTTGGCGGTGTTTCTCACGCAGGATATGGGCTGGGTTTTGAACGCTTGATTATGTATCTTACGGGAATAAGCAACATTCGTGACGTTCTTCCGTTCCCGAGATGCACAGGTAAGCTCTTTTAAGTTTGAAAAATTTTAATTCAGGAGAATAAATATGAATAATACTTCTTATCGGACACTTGCCAAAGAAGAAGCAAAGGCTCTTCTTTCATCGCTTCAGAAAGAGTATGCTGCCTATGTTGCTCAAGGACTTAAACTAGATATGTCTCGGGGAAAGCCGGCTCCGAATCAGCTTGACCTCAGCGAAGAGCTTTTC
Source organism: Eubacteriales bacterium (assembly GCA_045649265.1). Taxonomy (GTDB): domain Bacteria; phylum Bacillota; class Clostridia; order Oscillospirales; family JAAYXM01; genus SIG480. The sequence goes on along the minus strand of JAZRPO010000006.1, from coordinate 40,238 downwards.
ACTGTTCTTTCGAAGAATGAAGATGTTTCAAGTGTTTCGCCCGATGTAAGAAACTACGGCGGAATTGACGGTATTCCGGAAATGAAAGCTCTTTTTGCAGAAATGCTTGGTGTAAAAACTTCTGAGATCGTTGTCGGCGGAAACGCAAGCCTCACGATGATGTTTGATACGGTTTCACGCTCTGTTACACATGGCGTTATGGGAAGCGCTCCTTGGTGCAAGCTTCCGGAGGTTAAGTTCCTTTGCCCGGTCCCGGGATATGACAGGCATTTCGGAATCTGCGAATGCTTTGGTATAAAAATGATTCCGATTGCGATGACAGAAAGCGGACCTGATATGGACGAAGTTCGCAAGCATGTTGAAAATGATGAATCTGTAAAGGGAATCTGGTGTGTCCCGAAATATTCCAATCCGAGCGGAATCAGCTATTCTGATGATGTTGTTCGTGCTTTTGCAGCACTTAACCCGGCTGCAAAGGATTTCAGAATATTCTGGGATAATGCTTACTGCGTTCATGACCTTTATGAGAAGGGCGATGAAATTCTCAACCTTCTTGATGAGTGTAAGAAGGCAGGGAAGGAAGATATGTGCTATATCTTCGCTTCTACCTCAAAGATGACTTTCCCCGGTGCAGGTGTTGCTGTTATGGCAACAAGTGAGGCAAATATTGCATCGGCTAAAAAAGTTTTGAACTTCCAGATGATTGGTCCTGATAAAGTAAATCAGCTTCGCCATGTTCGTTTCTTTAAGAATCTTGACGGACTTAAAGCACATATGAAGAAGCATGCAAAAATTATGTCTCCGAAGTTTGATGTTGTTCTCAATATTCTCGATTCTGAGCTTTCAGGGCTTGGTATTGCAAAGTGGACTGCACCGAATGGCGGATATTTCATTAGCCTCGATGTTACCGGCGGCTCTGCAAAGAGAGTTCATAAGCTGATGGCAGAAGCTGGGGTTGTAATGACAGGATGCGGCGCAACATTCCCGTACGGAAATGATCCCGAGGACTCAAATCTTCGTATTGCACCGTCATATCCCACTGTTGCAGAGCTTGAAACAGCTTCCAAGCTTCTCGCACTTTGTGTTAAGATTGCTTCGCTTGAAAATATAGTTGGGTAGGGAAGATATTATGAAAAATTTATATGAATCTCCGTTAAACACTCGTTATGCAAGCCGTGAGATGACAGAGCTTTTTTCTCCGGACACTAAGTTTCGCACTTGGAGAAAGCTCTGGATTGCTCTTGCACGTGCAGAAATGAAATTAGGGCTTCCGGTTACTCAGGAGCAGATTGATGAGCTTGAAAACTTTAAAGATGACATCAATTACGAAGAGGCTGAGGCTCGCGAAAAAGAAGTCCGTCATGATGTTATGTCTCACGTCTATGCATACGGCTTGCAATGCCCGAAGGCACGCGGAATAATCCATCTTGGAGCAACGAGCTGTTATGTCGGCGACAACACGGACATTATCGTTATGCGCGATGCACTCACACTTATAAGAAAGCGGCTTGTGAGCGTAATTTCCGCACTTGCTGAATTTGCAGAAAAGTATAAAGATATGCCGACTCTCGGCTTTACGCATTATCAGCCAGCACAGCTCACTACAGTTGGAAAACGCGCAACACTCTGGATAAACGAGCTTTTATATGATTTGTCTGAGCTTGAATTCAGAATTGATTCAATGCGTCTTCTCGGTTCAAAGGGAACAACCGGAACTCAGGCGAGCTTTATTGAGCTTTTTGACGGCGATGAAGACAAAATCAAAAGGATGGAAGAGTACATAGCAGAAGAGCTTGGCTTTGATGGTGTAGTTCCTGTTTCAGGACAAACCTACTCAAGAAAAATTGATTCCATGGCGCTTGCTACGCTCTCCGGAATTGCTCAGAGTGCTTGCAAGTTTGCAACGGACCTTCGCTTGCTTTCAAATCTTAAGGAAATGGAAGAGCCGTTTGAGAAGAACCAAATTGGTTCTTCTGCAATGCCGTATAAACGCAACCCGATGCGTTCCGAACGCATTTGCGCCCTTTCGAAGTTCGTAATCAGCACATCTGTTAATCCGGCGCTGACTGCGGCTACACAGTGGTTTGAGAGAACTCTTGACGACTCTGCAAATAAACGCCTTGCAGTGCCCGAGGCATTCCTCGCAACAGATGCAATCCTTTCTATCTATCTTAATATTGCATCGGGACTTGTAGTTTACCCGAAAGTAATTAAAAAACATATAATGGAAGAACTTCCGTTTATGGCCAGTGAAAACATTATGATGGATGCTGTTAAACGTGGCGGCGACCGTCAGGAGCTTCATGAGCTTATCAGAACTCATTCTGTTGCAGCCGGAAAGGTTGTTAAGGAAGAGGGAGGAGCTAATGACTTAATCGACAGAATTGCGAACGACCCCGCTTTTGGCATGTCTAAAGAGGAGATAGAGTCAAATCTTGACCCGAAGAATTATACCGGAAGAAGCGCATCACAGGTAACAGAGTTTATAAGAGACTTCGTTAAACCTGCAATCTCAAAATACAGCACAGAGATTGTAAAAGAAGCAGAGCTCAAGGTTTAAAAATTTATTGACTAAAATTTATGTAAAATATATAATATTTTAGTGGTTGTGCAAACGGTTCAGGTTTTGTGCAAAATTTAAGGAGGTTCATACAAATGAAAAAAGGCATACTTTGGTTTGTCGCAGTTATTGTCGTAATTACATTGATAGTTTTTACTTCAATACGTGGTCTTAACCTTGGAGTAGTTGAAATCCCAAGTGCGACAGAAGGAATCCGTTTAGGGCTTGACCTTGCCGGCGGAGCTGCGATTACATTTGAAGCTTACGCGGAAGACGGCGGCATACCGTCAGCAGACGATATGGAAGTCACAAAGTCTATCTTTATTGAACGACTTGACAAAGAAGGTTATACTGAGGCAACTGTTCAGAAGGTTGGCGATGACAGAATTACTGTTGAAATCCCGTCTATAACCGATCCTGAACAGGCAATAGAGCTTCTTGGAAAGCCCGCAGTTCTTGAATTCCGTGATGCAGACGATAATGTCATCTTAACAGGCGCTGATATAAAGGATGCTTCTGCTCAGTATGGTCAGGTTTCAGAAACCGGTTTCAGCCAGCACCATATTGTTCTCAGATTCAGCGATACCGCCCGCAATTTGTTTACGGAGGCAACGAAGAAAGCCGCCGCAGCAGCAGCTGAGAATAAAAACTATATTGCAATTTATCTTGACGGTGAAATTCTCAGCGTTCCGTTTGTTGATGCCTCATACGCAAGCACTGGTATTAACTCTGAGGAAGCAATTATTACTCTTGGTAATGCTAACAGTGCATCTGCTACCGGTGGTGAGGAAGCCAAAACCCTTGCAAACCTTATTAAGTCAGGTGCTCTTCCTGTAACGCTTAAAGAAATTGAGCTTCGTTCAGTTGGCCCGACTCTTGGCGAAAAGGCTCTCGAAACAAGTCTTTTTGCAGGCCTCATCGGGCTTATCCTCGTTATGCTGTTTATGATAATTATTTATCGTATGTCAGGTGTAGTTGCGAGCATTTCTCTCGCGTTTTACGCATCTCTTATGCTGGTTATCATGGCTCTTCTCGGAGTTAATCTTTCATTGCCCGGAATTGCAGGTATCATACTTTCAATAGGCATGGCGGTTGACGCAAACGTTGTTATCTACGAGCGAATCAAAGAGGAGCTTCGACTCGGAAAAACCCTGAAGGCTTCGATTGATGCAGGCTTTAAGCGCGCATTCACAGCGATTCTTGACTCTAACATAACAACTCTTATTGCAGCGATAGTTCTTTTCAGTTTTGGTATGGGTACGATAAGAGGTTTTGCAGTTACACTTGGGCTCGGAGTTATCGTTTCGATGTTTACGGTTCTTGTTGTTTCCCGCTTCTTGCTCTACCGTCTTGTTGATATGAAAATTAAGTCTAATAAGGCTTATGGTGCATAAGGAGGAACGAAAATGTTTAGTAAACTCGAAAACAAATTTAATGTTGTTGAAAAATTCAACATCCTTGGCATAATTGGTCTTGTATTTTCTCTTGTAGGAATAATCTCACTTATTCTTCTTCCGTTCAACGTTAATCTCTTTAATTTCGATATTGACTTTGCCGGCGGAACAACCATGACTTACAGCATGCATAAACAGCTTGATAAGACAGAGCTTGACAATATCGCAAAAATCTGTGAGCAAGCAACGGGCACCTCAGTATCTTCCGTTCAGAAGTCGGGAGACGGGACAGAGGTTGTTATAAAAACAACAACGCTTGATGCCCAGAAGCGCGAGGCGGTTTTCGCAGCGCTCAAAGAAGCTTACAATCTTAATGACGGCACTGAAAAAGATGAAGCAGGTGAAATTATTCCCACCGACCTTCTTGCTGTTGATAATGTTGACCCCGTAATGGGTGCTGACCTTCGCAACTCAGCTATCATTTCCGCACTCCTTGCGATTCTCTGTATGCTTGCATACATCGCAGTACGTTTCGATTGGAGATCGGGGCTTGCGGCAGTTTGCGCTCTTGTGCACGACGTTTTCGTTATTCTCAGTGCATATGTAATTTTCAGAATCCCTGTCAATATGTCATTTATCGCGGTTATCCTCACAATCCTCGGTTACTCAATCAATGCGACGATCATTATATTTGACCGTGTCCGTGAAAATCGCAAGGTTATGAAGAAGACGAGCTTTAGTGACATCGTCACGAAAAGCATTTGGCAGACGGTAACACGCAGCATTAACACTACGATAACCACACTCCTTGCAATTGTTATTATCGCAATTTTCGGAGTTCCGTCTATCCGCCAGTTCGTAATTCCGCTCATCGTTGGAATTATTGCAGGTCTTTACTCTTCAATCTTCATTTCAGGGCCTGTCTGGGTAAAACTTATTAAAACTTCAAAGTAAAGTTAAGACAAAGGCTTGCACATAAAACTGCAAGCCTTTGTCTTAAAATATTGAGAGGTGCAAAATGAAAATTGGGATTTCAAGCGCAGTTTTATATCCGATGCAATCCGAAAAAGCTATAAAGAAACTCGTTTCTCTCGGATTTGACACTTTTGAGTTTTTTTATAATTGTGACGAAGAAATTTCAAAAGACTTCATCAATGAGATTGGAAATATAAGCAAAAAATGCAATTTTGCCTCAGTTCATCCTTATACAGCATTCGCGGAGGCTATATTGTTTTTTTCGGGTTATCAACGAAGAACGGAAGAAGCTATTGAAAAATACAGAAATTCATTCAGAATGGCAAAAAAGCTCGGCGCAAGATTCTTTACGCTTCATGGTGACCGTGCGTTAAATGGTATTGATGACAAAACATGCTCTCTTTCCGATAACGATATATCCGTTCTTTCCTGTCTTGCAAGAGCTGCAAGGGAAGAGGGAATTTGGCTTGCTCTTGAAAATGTGTCATGGTGCAAGTCTGCAAACATAAACTATCTTAAAAACGTTTATGAAAGTGTTCCTGATATATTTTTTACATTGGATTTAAAGCAAGCGCGCCGTGCAGGCATTCCTTACGAAAGCTACATTTCCGCAATGGGTGACAGGCTTTGCAATATTCACGTGAGCGATTACAACGAAGAAAGTAATTGTATTCTACCCGGAGAAGGTTTGTTTGATTTTAATCTTTTTTGCAACCAAATTAAAGAAATCAATTATGCCGGGGATGTCTTAATTGAGGTATATTCAAAGAGTATCAAAGACGATAAACAACTCATGAATTCGAAATTTTTTCTTGAATCTGTTTTTTCGCAAATTAAATCTAACATTACAATTATGTAACGATTTTGGAAACTGACTTGAAATTTGCAAGCCGTTTGTGTTATTATCAAGTCAGGAAAATATATCCTTTCCGGAGGTGTAATTTATGAAATGTCCTTTTTGCGGATATTTGGAAAGTAAGGTTCTCGACTCTCGCCCGGCTGAAGGCGGGGGGTCAATTCGCCGCCGTCGCGAGTGTCTTTCTTGCCAGAAGCGTTTTACGACATACGAAACAGTTGAAAGTATGCCGTTATATGTTATAAAAAATGACGGGTCCCGCCAGTTATTTGACAAAAACAAGCTCCTTTCCGGTTTGCTTCGCGCATGTGTCAAGCGTCCTGTCGCGATTCATACTCTTGAAGAGATTGCGGACGAGATTGAGCAGGCCTTGCAAAACACTATGGAAAAAGAGGTTTCAAGCAGCAAGATCGGTGAAATGACAATGAAGCGCCTCAAAGAGATTGACCAGGTTGCTTATGTCAGATTTGTTTCTGTTTATCGCTCTTTTGAAGACGTTGAGTCATTCCTGAAAGAGCTTAATAGCATGAAATCAAAGTAAAGGCTATAAGATATTATTAATTGTCAATTTATCAGACTCGGCAAGCTCTGACAGGCGTCTTGCAAAGATTCGTATTGCTGAAATTGCACCGCCTTTTTCGCGCAATTCAACCGATACCTCAATGTCTGTGAGAATATCTGAGAGGCACTCTACGTCATTGTGCAATAAATAGCTTTCAAGCACAGGAGTTTTTTTTACAAAAACTTCTCGTGCTTTTTTTATAGCTTCAGAAGCTCCGTCCCAATCGCTCAACTTTATTTTTGTTTCACACTCTTTTGTGAGTGCTGAAATGTCGGCGCAAAATTTGTCTGTGTATTTAATACTTATCAGGCATGTAATAGCGAAGAAGAAAAAAATAGAACAGGAAATCAATGTCTCTTTCATCTTTTGCTCTCCTTCGGTATTATAATTGTTTTACCTTGTTCATCAATCTGCATAAGGAAAACCTCATCGTATGAATTGATTCCTTGTTTTGAAAGCTGCTTTTGTATCCACTTTTCATTTTTCTTGATTGTCTCAGCTTCACGTTTAATATAAATACCGTCAGAAATTATAGTATGCGGAAAAAAGGTTTTTTCTTGAGTAATACCAAGGTCCTCTTGAGTAGCGGCGGCGCTTTTTGAAAAGGGGAATACACTGAGCTCTCCGCTGGCTTCAAGGATTGCGTATTTAATTTCTGAAATGTTTATAAAACCCTTTAATCTGATTTCTTCAAGAAGTTCATCGAGTGAGATGCGAAGCTTTCTCATTTCCTTTTGATTCATTTTTCCGTTTTCAATCAGAATGCTTATTCTTCCGAGTGTGAGTTTTCGTATAAAACGGTTGTGTATGAATATTGTTGAAATCAAAAGTTCAAGGGCGAGAAGCGTAAGAACTGGAACAACTCCATGTGCAAGCGGTGAAGCCGTATTTTGCATAGGAATTGTGACGAGCTCTGAAACTAAAAGGGTTACGACAAGCTCAGATGGAGAAAGCTCTCCGACCTGACGTTTTCCCATGGCTCGCAGACAAACAATAATGAGGATATAAAGTATTATGGTTCGCACAAGTGAAATTGTCATAAAAAACCTTCTTTACAGAAGAATAAGGGACTTCCGTATATAGCTATATTCTGTTCAAGTTTGCAGAAAATATAACGCACATACATGAATTAAAAAGAAAGTTTTTAAATTTTTGAATTAATACTTGAAAGTTTATGCAAGGTGTGGTATACTTTCATAGTTGATATCCGGGTGTGGCGCAGCTTGGTAGCGCGCTTGAATGGGGTTCAAGAGGCCGCAGGTTCGACTCCTGTCACTCGGACCAAACCGAAGCAAAGTTTACTTTGCTTCGGTTTTTTTATTAAAGAAACATTTTCCTTGCTTTTTAAAAATTCCGGTTGTATAATATACATAGTTTAAAAGGAGGATTTTACTATGTCTGGAAAATTACATTTTGGAGCCTCGAAGGTTGATATAACTCCTGAGATTGGCTGTAGACTTTTTGGTTACACTGTTAATTTCAGATCAGAGAGTGTACACGATAATTTGACTTTAACAGCTTTTGCGTTTAAATATGGTGACGCAAAAGCATTAATGATAAGTGCTTTCGTATGCAGTATTGACACAAAAGTATCTGATGAGCTCAGAGCTGAACTTGGTAAAATGCTGGATATTCCCGCTGAAAACATAATTATTTCTGCCACTCATACACATACAGGCCCCGCGATGCAAGATATGGCGGGTTGGGGCGGAATTGATGAGGAGTATTATACATCTATTTTTAAGCCTGCAATAATCCGAGCTAGTGCTGAGGCGTTTGAAAATCTTGAACCTGTTAAGGTTGCGGTTGCAAGCGGAGATAGTTATGTTGGTGTTAACAGACGTGAGCTTCGCTCGAATAATCAAATTCGTCTTGGGCAGTGTCCTTGGGGAATTTTCAATCCAAAAATGACTATAATCTCTTTTAAAGGTGAAAACGGAGTTGTTGCTAATATTATTTCCTATGGCTGCCATTGTACAGCTTCAGGCAGATCTCATGAAATCAGCCGCGACTGGCCGGGTGAAATGATAGATAAAATAGAAGCGGTAAGCGGTGGTATAACAGCCTTTTTTAATGGGCCTGAAGGAGATGTTGGCCCGCGCCTTTCAGACGGCAGCACTGCGAAAAGCATAGCGCTTATGGAGGAAATTTCTAAGATTGCAGTGGCGGATGCGCTTAAAATATACAATTCAATTTCTTCATACGAAGATGTAAGCCTTGATATTGCAAGCAGAATAATTAAAATGCCGCTTACACCGAGAATTTCATATGAAGAAGCCTCAGAAATGGTTGATACATTAAAAAAATCCGAGTCAAACCTTGGTAAGCACATTAATGAATACTATGAAAACGTTAAACTCTCATATGAAAATGGTTATACGGAACAAGAATATGTTGAATTGCCGCAAACGGTTTTGAGAATAGGGAATGTAGTTTTTGTAACGTTTCCTTTTGAACTGTTTTCAGAAATTGGTTTGCGCATAGATAATGCAGTTAAGGAATTTGATGTTATTTCACTTTCTCTTTCAAATGGCTCTTTGGGATATTTGCCGACAAAAGACCAGCTGTGCCGGGCTGGATATGAAATTGCAATGTTTAAGTATGATAGAGTTCAGCCATATACAGAAGATGCAGACTTTGTTTTGCTAAATGAAACATTAGAAAACATAAAAACCTTACAGGAAAACAATTAAAAGTAACAGCAAAAGAGCAGCGAGTATCGCTGCTCTTTTGCTGTTTAAGTGTGTTTTTATTATTTTGGGAAAAGTTTTGCTTTAAATGGGATTTCACTTATAAGAAAGGTTTTTTTATCGAGATATTCAAGAATTCCGGAAGGAGAGGAGAAATTAAATATGAGCTTATAGGAGCAGAGCGCCTGATGTTTCATACCAAAACGCTTGTTGTTCGTGTTTCTGCCATACTTTCCGTCACCTACGAGCGGATGCCCTGCCGCTGCCATCTGTGCTCTTATCTGGTGGGTTCTCCCGGTTATAAGCTCGCATTCAACAAGAGAAATTTCTCCGTTTGTTTTGAGTGTAGAATACTTTGTTATTGCCGTCTTTGCACCCGGAGAAGGATAGGGTTTGACATAAACGCGATTTTCTTTTGCATCTTTAAATATGTAGCCTCTCAGCGTTCCGCTCTTTGGATTTGGCGTTCCGAAAACTGCGCAAAGATAGAACTTTGAAATTTCGCGGTTCTTGATTTTATCATTCATTATGCGAAGCGCTTCGGCATTTTTAGCAGCAATAACAATGCCTGAGGTGTTCTTGTCAATTCTGTTGCAAAGAGCCGGAATAAATGCGTTTTCTTTTTGCGGAGACCATTCACCCTTGAAAGCAAGATAGCTGAGCATCTGCGAAAGAAGAGTTTCTCCACCAAAATCATCATCGTGAACGGAAATTCCCGCAGGCTTGTTTAGCAGAAGAATATTTTCGTCCTCATACAGAATTGAGGGGAAAGAAGAGGTGAGCTTGCTCTCTACTCTGCTTACCCTTGAAACCTCAAAAAATTCATCATTCAGATACAGGGAAACAACGTCACCCACAGAGAGACGCATATCTGCTGTTGCACGGGCAGAATTAACTTTAATACGTTTTAAGCGGATTGACTTTTGTATAAGATTAGATGGAAGAGACGGAGCTGCCTTTGAAACAAATTTATCAAGGCGCTTATCAGCGTCATTCTTATTTATAATAAATTCTTTCATTGCACACCTCCGATTTTACTCTTGACTCAGTATAACAAATATCTTTCAAAAGTGCAAATAGAAATATTATTTGCAACAAAAAATAATACTTGATTTTTTAGTTTGAATATGATATTATATCCTAGTCATATAACGGTCGGTCCTCTGTTTTCTTGTGTTAAAATAAGAACGGCTATGAAGAAGGGAGGCGTGCATCAATGGATCTTATTAAGAATTTGACAGACAGTCAGATTAAAAAGGATTTACCCGAAATAAGCATTGGTGACACTGTCCGTGTCCATGTCCTTATTAAGGAAGGTAACCGTGAGCGTGTTCAGGTTTTTGAAGGCACGATTATCGCCAGAAAGCATGGCGGTATTCAGGAAACGGTTACGGTTCGTCGCTTGTCTTACGGCGTAGGTGTTGAAAGGGTTTTCCCGATTCATTCACCGCATGTTGCGAAGTTCGAGGTCGTCCGCAAAGGTAAAGTCAGACGTGCAAAGCTTTACTATCTGCGTGGCAGAGTCGGAAAAGCGGCAAAGGTCAAGGAAGATATCTAAAAGGAGAAGGGGAGGGCTTGTCAGTCTTCCCCCTTTTCACTTGTTAGGGAGCGTGATTTTATGTCTGAAAACGTTCAATTTGAGGAAAGTTCCAATAAAGCCTCAAACTTTTCCGTTAAAGACGAAATATTTGATTGGGTTCAGAATATAACGTTTATTTTAAGCACGATTGTTCTGATTTTTATATTTCTTTTCAGAATCGTTGGTGTTGACGGTGATTCAATGATCCCAACACTTCATGATAAGGATTGGCTTATTACCTCTGACTTTTTATATGAGCCTGATAACGGTGATATAGTTGTGCTTGCAAAGAAATCCTTTCTTGATGGGAAGATGATTGTCAAGCGCATTATAGCTACTGAGGGGCAAAAAATTGATATCGACTTTGAAAATGGAATTGTTTATATTGACGGTGAAGCGTTAGATGAGCCGTATATTGCCGATAAAACCAACCGTCAGATAGATATGACATTCCCGGCAACCGTGCCGGAAGACTGCATTTTTGTTATGGGTGATAATCGCAACCACAGCGCAGACAGCCGTGATTCAAGCCTTGGAATGGTCCACAAATCGAACATTCTAGGCAAGGTTGTTTTAAGGGTTTTTCCCATTAAAGATTTTGGCACTGTGAATTAGCGGATAAACCTGTTGGAGGCGCGAAAATGGATATACAATGGTATCCCGGGCATATGACCAAAACCCGCAGAATGATTTCTGAAAACTTGAAAATGGTTGACGCCGTTTGTGAAATTCTTGATGCCCGCATTCCGATTTCAAGCAGGAATTATGATATTTTTGAATTGTCAAAAACAAAGCCCAGACTGATAGTTTTAAATCGGGTTGATTTGGCTGATGCAAAAAAAACAAAGGATTGGGCGGCATATTACAAAAAACTTGGTTACTCGGTCCTTGAAACAAATTCTAAAAACGGGGCGGGAGTATCCGCTTTTTCCTCTGCAATTAAAAATCTTCTCACCGAGAAGCTTTCTTCGTATCGGGAAAAAGGGCAGATTGGTAGAAGTGTCCGTGTTATGATTTGCGGAGTTCCGAATGTCGGTAAATCTTCTTTTATTAACAGAGTTTCCGGCAGAAATATAGCAAAAGCAGAGGACAGGCCCGGTGTTACCCGTGAAAAACAATGGATTCGTACCGGAGAAGGTATTGAGCTTCTTGATACTCCCGGTATGCTTTGGCCTAAATTTGATGATAAGCGAACAGCGTTAAATCTCGCTTTTACAGGAGCTATAAAGGATGAAATCCTCGATATTGAGTCACTCGCATCTCTCTTTATGGAGCTCCTTTCTGAGCGATATGCAAATAACCTTAATACAAGATATAAAATTACTTCTTCGCCAAATGAGCCGGGGTATGAAATTTTAGAACGTGCCGGACGTGCGCGTGGCTTTTTGATTTCGGGCGGAGAAATTAATACAGAGCGAATGGCAAAGACTTTGTTCGATGAGTTTCGCTCCGGAGAACTCGGGCGAATTACTTTAGAGGATGTTTCGGATGCAGAACGAGAACCACTTGATAAAATAGAATTTCGGGGTATGCTTTCTGAATAGGAGAGAATATTTATGGGTGGAAATTTGTGGAGAATCGAAAACAGCCTGTTTGGACAAGGATATTCAAATCTCTGCGGAGTTGACGAGGCGGGGCGCGGTCCGCTTGCGGGGCCTGTTTTTGCCGCTGCGGTTATTCTTCCGCAGGGGATTGAAATTGAGGGGCTTAATGACTCGAAAAAGTTAAGCGATAAAAAACGAGAGCTCCTTTTTGATGTTATTTGTGAAAAGGCGGTTGCATACGGCATTGCACAAAGCAGCGAAGCTGAGATTGACGATATAAACATTCTTCGCGCATCGCTTATTGCCATGAAAAGGGCAGTTTCTCTGCTTGATACACGGCCTGGGTATATTCTGATTGACGGAAATCAGCTTTTTGATTATGATATTCCGATGCAACATGTTGTAAAGGGAGATAGCTTATCAGCCAATATTGCTGCCGCGTCTATTCTTGCAAAGGTCAGCCGTGACAGATTTATGTCAGAGCTTGCAAAGGAATACCCACAATACCAATTTGAAAAGCATAAGGGATATCCCACAAAGCTACATTATGAGTGTGTTGAAAGCTTTGGATTGTCCCCGGTACATAGAAGAAGCTTTTTCAAAAAATACAAAGGCGGTGCGCTTTTGAAATGACAACATCCTTGCTTGGAAAATGGGGAGAGGCGCAGGCCGCTGAGTTTTTGAGGAAAAAGGGATTTCAAATTATTTCTGCAAATTACCGAACACGCTTTGGTGAAATTGACCTCATTGCCGAAAATAAAAGTTCAGTAATTTTTGTGGAAGTAAAACTTCGTAAGAATGACAAGTTTGCTTCTGCGTATGAGTTTGTTACTCTTGCAAAGCAAAGGAAGCTTAGGACTACTGCTGAGCTTTGGCTTTCTGAAAATACAACAAAAAAAGACATTCGTTTTGATATAATAGAAATATATGCACCTGATGGCGCATCGGGAAAATATACAATCAATCAAATTGAAAATGCATTTTAGCTTCTGGAGGGAGTTAGTATGAAATATTTTAGCACACGAGATACCTCTTTAAAACTCAGTTCAGCTGAGGCAATTGTAAAAGGTTTAAGCAATGATGGCGGTCTTTTTTGCCCTGAAAGCATCCCAAAACTTACAGATGAAGACAAAACTTTTCTTTTGAATGCATCTTATCAGCAAAGAGCTGCATTTGTTCTTGGAAAGTTCCTTACTGACTTTTCGGAAGATGAGTTAAATGAGTTTTCCGAGAAAGCATATAGCTCTGAAAAGTTTGATGCTTCTGATGTTGCGCCTGTTCATATGCTCGATAAAAAGCTGGGAATTCTTGAACTCTGGCACGGGCCTACCTGTGCGTTCAAGGATATGGCGCTTCAGGTTTTGCCGTATCTTCTTTCGGCTTCATTAAAGAAAACAGGCGAAAAGAGACTTGCTTGCATTCTTGTTGCTACCTCCGGAGATACGGGCAAAGCAGCGCTTGAAGGTTTTTCTGATGTTGAGGGAACAAAAATCGCAGTTTTCTATCCGAAGGATGGCGTAAGCAGAATTCAGGAGCGCCAGATGACAACACAGAAAGGGGATAACGTTTACGTTTCCTCTGTTGTCGGCAATTTTGATGATGTTCAGTCTGCCATGAAAACAATTTTTTCAGATGAAGAGATCAGAGCAAAAGCTTCAGGGAACGGATGCATTTTTTCATCGGCAAACTCTATTAACTGGGGGCGCGCAGTTCCGCAGATTGCATATTATGTTTCCGGGTATTTTGATCTCTTAAAAAGCGGTGCAATCACTGAAAATGAAGAAATTAATGTCTGCGTTCCCACCGGAAACTTCGGCAACATTCTTGCCGCATTTTATGCGAGGGAGATGGGTGTTCCGATAAAGAAATTTATCTGCGCTTCAAACGCCAATAATGTTCTGACTGACTTCTTTGAAACCGGAAAATATGACAAGTGCCGTGAGTTTTTTGTAACAAATTCTCCGGCGATGGATATTCTTATTTCAAGTAATCTTGAAAGGCTTATTTTTAATCTCTCAGGCAACGATGACAAAACTGTGAAAAAGTATATGTCAAAGCTTTCAAGCAATGGTGCATATACGGTAAGCTCCGAGATATTTGAAAAGATTTCAGCGCTTTTCTGTGGTGGATGTTGTAGCGAAGAGGATACACTCAAAACCATCTCTGAAATTTTCAGTGAACATAATTATCTCATAGATACACATACGGCTGTTGCTGTAAATGTTTACAAGAAATATGTCAAACAGAGTGGCGATGATGCTGTTACACTTCTTGCTTCAACTGCAAGCCCGTTTAAATTTGCCGACAGCGTTCTCTCTGCACTTGGTATAGATATTTCCTCGGGAGGAGAAGAGCTCCTTGAAATTCTCTCAAAAACAACAAGAAACAAAATCCCGGCTCCGCTTGCTTCGATTTTTGAAAAAGAAGAACGCTTTGTTAATACCGCTTCGCGTGAGGATTTGCCGGAGATGGTCGTTAAATTCACAAATGGAGAAATTTAAATGTCTGTTTATACGATAGCAGATTTACACCTATCAAGGGCAAGTAATAAGCCGATGGATGTTTTTGGAGAATTCTGGAGTGATTACGAAAATAAGCTTATCCAAGCTTTTTCGCAGCTCTCAGATGAAGATGTGACAATCATTTCCGGAGATATTTCCTGGGGGATGTCGCTTAAAGAATCTCTGCTTGATTTTAAACTTATAGATTCCTTCCCCGGAAAAAAAATTATTTCAAAAGGAAACCACGATTATTGGTGGGATACCGCCACTAAGATAAAACGTTTCTTTTGCGAAAATGAAATTAAAACGATTGATTTGCTCCACAACAACGCCTTTAAAGTTGGTGATGTTGCAATTTGCGGAACAAGGGGCTGGTTTTACGAACAGGAGGACGCGAAAAACCGGAAAATTTACGAAAGAGAGATAGGACGCCTGCGCTGTTCGCTTGAAGAGGGCAAAAGCTTCTCTCCGAAAAAAATATTATGCTTTTTACATTACCCGCCAATCGCAACAGGGTATGAATGCGGAGAGATTACAGATATGCTCTCCGAGTTCGGGGTCAGCACTTGTTTTTACGGGCATCTGCACGGCAGCGGACATAAAAGCGCTTTTCTCGGGAGCCATAAAAATGTGGAATACAAGCTCGTTTCTGCGGATTATCTGAAATTTAGCCCGCTTTTAATAGTATAAAAGCACAATTTTCTGAGCTTTTACGCATTAAAACTCTGTCAAAACAACGAAAGATAAAAAAATTTTAAAAAAAACAAAAAATATGTGGAAAATTTAGTTAAAATCTGTTACAATAATTAGGTTATAACGGATTCGAAAGGAATGATCTCAAATGCAGTTGAAATCAACAGAAAAACTCGAGAACGGAAAGGTGTGTCTCGAAATCCAGGTAGAGAAGCCTGAATTTGCTGATGCTATGAACAAAGCATACCTCAAAAACAAAGCAAAAATCACAATTCCTGGCTTTAGAAAGGGCAAAGCTCCCAGAGCTATGATTGAGCGCATGTACGGCGCAGGTGTATTTACAGAGGATGCTATCAATATTGCATATCCCGATGCATATGAAGCCGCAGTTAAGGAAAGCGGAATTGAGCCGGTTGATTATCCGGAGGTTGAGCTTGTTGATGTTAGTGATGATGGCTTTATAATGAAGACAACAGTTACCGTAAAGCCCGAGGTTTCTCTTGAAAATTATAAGGGAATAGAAGCTGAAAAGCCGGCTGTTTCCGTTACCAAGAAAGATGTCGATGCAGAGCTTTCGGTTATGCTTGAAAAGAATGCCCGCCTTGTGTCCGTAGAGCGTGCTGCGGTTGACGGCGATACCGTTATCATTGATTTTGAAGGCTTTGTTGACGGCGTTGCATTCGAAGGCGGCAAGGGTGAGAATCACAGCTTAAAGCTCGGTTCAAATCAGTTTATTCCGGGATTTGAAGCTCAGCTTATCGGCAAGAATGCGGGAGATGAGTGTGATGTTAATGTTACGTTCCCGAAGGAATATCACGCTGATGACCTCTCAGGCAAGGAAGCTGTTTTCAAAGTTAAGGTTCATGAGGTTAAGGAAACAGAGCTTCCTGTTGCTGATGATGAGTTTGCAAAAGATGTTTCTGAGTTTGAAACACTCGATGAGCTTAAAAAGAACATACAGTCCAAAATCCGCGAGAGTCGCGAGAGAATGTCAAACGAAGTATTTGAAGCTGCTATAATGAAGAAAATCGTTTCTGAGATGAAGGTTGAAATTCCTGATGTTATGATTGAAAATCAGCTTAACAACATTTGCAACGATTTTGCTCAGCGTCTCCAGATGCAGGGAATAACACTCGAAAAGTACCTTGAAATGATGCAGTCAAATATTGAAGACTTCCGCAAGAACTTCCGCGACCAGGCTATTGAGCAGGTTAAGTCAAGCCTTGCGCTTGAGACAATCGCAAAGAAGGAAAAGCTTGAACCGACTGACGAGGATGTTGAAGCGGAATACACAAAGCTCTCTGAGCAGTACGGTATGCCGGTAGAGAGAATTCGCAGCTTCCTCTCTGCAGATGCAATGAAGAGCGACCTCTACACAATAAAAGCTCTCGCTTTCCTTCGTGAAAATGCAGTGGCAATCGCTCCTGAGAAGAAGGCAGCAGCAAAGAAGGCAGACGGTGAAGCAAAGCCGGCTGAGAAAAAGACTACTGCAAAAACAACTACTAAGAAAACAGGAGAAACAAAGTCAACTACTGCTAAAAAGACTACTTCAACAGCAAAATCAACTTCCACAAAAAAAGAAGCAGCAACAAAGACAACAACTGCTAAGAAAACTACGGCTAAAAAGGCTGCAGATAAAGAATAATTTTCCAGTATTTGAGCATAATATTATACGTTGGGATAGGCGGGAGGAGTTTTCCTCGCGCCTATCTTTGAAAATTGACAGGAGTGTGAATATAATGAGTTTAGTTCCGGTAGTAGTAGAACAGACAAATCGTGGCGAGCGTTCATACGATATTTTCTCGCGCTTACTTAATGACAGAATTATTATTTTGTCAGAAGAAGTCAACGATGTGACAGCATCGCTCGTTGTTGCACAGCTTTTGTATCTTGAATCACAGGACCCTGACAAAGATATTTATTTCTATATTAATTCTCCTGGCGGATCAATAACTGCCGGTATGGCGATTTTTGATACAATGAACTTTATCAAATGTGATGTTTCAACGATTTGCGTAGGTATGGCGGCTTCAATGGGCGCATTCTTACTTGCTGCGGGTGCTCCTGGAAAGCGTCTGGCTCTTCCAAATTCCGAAATAATGATTCATCAGCCGCTTTCAGGAATGCAGGGACAGGCAACCGATATAAAAATTCACGCTGACCGCATCATCAGAATTAAGGAACAGCTTAATAAAAAACTCTCAGAATTTACCGGAAAGTCACTTGAAGTTATCGAGCAAGACACCGAAAGAGATAATTTTATGACCGCGGAAGAAGCTAAGGAATACGGCCTTATTGATAAAGTTATTTCAAAAAGACAATAATCCTTTTTGAGAACGGAGTAACGTATGTCTGACAAGAATATTAGAATGACTTGCACATTTTGCGGTGAAGAATTAACGCCCGGCACACATTCTATCGCCGGGTTGAATGGAACGATTTGTGAAAACTGCATTGATGTTTGCAAAGCATACCTTGATTCAATGCGCGAGGAAGATGAGAAATCAACCCCGGCGCAAGATGAGAAGTTTACACTTCTAAAACCACGAGAAATCCACGAAAAACTTGATGAATATATAGTTGGTCAGGAGGGAGCGAAGCTCGCTCTAAGTGTTGCTGTATATAATCATTATAAGCGAATTTCAAGCAGGGCAGAAAATGATGTTGAGCTCCAAAAAAGCAATATTTTGATGATTGGTCCGACCGGTTCGGGAAAAACTTTGTTTGCACAAACACTTGCAAAAATGCTCAATGTTCCGTTTGCCATTGCGGATGCGACAACGCTTACCGAAGCGGGCTATGTTGGTGAGGATGTTGAAAACATCCTTCTCCGTCTTATCCAGGCTGCCGATTATGATATCGAAGCTGCAGAACGTGGAATTATCTTTATCGATGAGATTGATAAAATTGCAAGAAAAAGTGAAAATACATCAATAACCAGGGATGTTTCCGGCGAGGGAGTTCAGCAGGCGATTTTGAAGATTCTTGAAGGGACGGTTGCAAACGTTCCGCCTCAGGGAGGGCGCAAGCATCCGCATCAGGAATTTATACAAATTGACACAAAGAACATTCTTTTTATCTGCGGTGGTGCCTTTGACGGAATAGAACGTGTTGTCTCCAAGAGAAAAACGCAAAACGGAATCGGATTTGCTTCCGAAATTTCATCAAAGAGCAACGAAGATAAAGCCGAGCTTCTTGCAGATGTTCAACCACATGATTTATTGAAATTCGGAATAATTCCTGAGCTTGTGGGCAGGCTTCCTGTCATTGCTCCGCTTTCGCCTCTTGATAAGGAAGCGATGATAAGTATATTGACAAAACCAAAGAATGCTTTAACAAAACAATATATTCGTTTACTTGAGATGGACGGTGTCAAGCTTTTCTTTGAACAAAAAGCGCTTGAAAGAGTTGCTGAGCTTGCAATAGAGCGAGGAATCGGAGCCAGAGGACTGCGAGCGGTTTTAGAGGGCGTTATGCAGAAGATCATGTATGACGTGCCGTCTGACCCTGATATCGTAAGTATCACCGTTACAAAAGCTTCTATCGACAAAAAAGGCAAACCTAAAATCGTAAGAAAAGAGATTAAAACGGCACAGTAAAGGAGAAAATATCATGCCTGAAAATACAATGAGGAGAAGTATAATGCCGATTCTTCCGCTTCGCGGACTTACGGCATTTCCGCATATGATGCTCAACTTCGACGTTGGGCGTGATAAATCCATGAAATCTCTTGACAGTGCAATGGCTAAGGACCAGAATATTTTTTTAGTCGCACAAAAAGAAATCAGAACTGATAATCCAAAGCCTGATGACATTTATTTGGTAGGAACTGTTGCTCGCGTTAAGCAGGTTCTCAAATTTCCTGCCAACAACACAAGAGTTCTCGTTGAGGGAGTTTACAGAGCAAAAATACTTAAAATCATTCATACAGAACCCTTTATGGAAGCTGAGGTTGAGGAGCTTGCAATTCCAAAACCAAGGGAAAACACCGTTAAGTGTGAGGCGCTTGTGCGAACCACTCAGGATCTTTTTTCAGAATATATTGAGTTTGCTCCAAAGCTTTCAAATGATGTTATGCTTAATGTTATTTCAGCAGAAAGCATGGGTGATCTCGCCGACTACATCGCGCAAAGTATACCGTCAAGATTCACTAATAAACAAATGGTTTTAGAGGAGCTTCACCCATACAAGCGTCTTTTTCTTGTACACAAGCTTCTTCTTCGTGAACTTGAAATTTATAAGGTTGAAACAAGCATTGCCGGCAAGGTTCAGGAACAAATGGACAAAAATCAGCGGGATTACTTTCTCCGTGAGCAAATGAAAGCCATTCATGATGAGCTTGGCGATGGCGATGAGAACGAAAGTGAATACGAGGAATATATCTCAAGAATTGAAGCTCTTAAGCTCACTGAGGAAATTTCCGAAAAGCTCATTAAGGAAGCAGGAAGACTTCGTAAAATGCAGGTTAATTCGCCCGAAAGCGGTGTAATCCGTGCCTACCTTGATTCGGTGTTAGAACTCCCGTGGAACAAGTCAACAAAAAATAAGCTGAGCCTTTCTGCGGCACAAAAAATTCTTGACCGTGAACATTACGGAATGGATAAGGTTAAAGAGCGAATTCTTGAAACTCTTGCAGTTAAGCAGCTTGCTCCAAAAGGAAACAGCCAGATAATCTGTCTTGTCGGCCCTCCGGGTGTGGGAAAAACGTCAATAGGGAAGAGTATTGCTGATGCAATGGGCAGAAAGTTTGCGAGGCTCTCTCTTGGCGGAGTGCGTGATGAGGCCGATATCAGGGGGCATAGAAAAACCTATATCGGTGCAATGCCTGGTAGAATTATGAACGCAGTTAAGCTCGCCGGCTCTAAAAATGCCTTGATTCTTCTTGATGAAATCGATAAAATGTCAAGCGATTTCAGAGGAGACCCATCAGCTGCGATGCTTGAAGTTCTTGATTCCGAGCAGAACATAGCATTCCGCGACCATTATCTCGAAGTTCCTTTTGATTTATCAGATATTTTCTTCATAACAACCGCAAATACAACATCAACAATTCCGCTTCCGCTTCTTGACAGAATGGAGGTTATAGAATTAACAAGCTATACTGTCGAGGATAAGTTCCAAATAGCCAGAAATTATCTCATTAAGAAGCAAATGATTAAAAACGGCATCAATTCTTCTCTCGTCAAAATCACTGATGATGCAATTTATAAGATAATTTCAAGCTATACACGCGAAGCGGGAGTGAGAACTCTTGAACGCGAAATCGGAACAATCATGAGAAAAGTTGCAAAGCTTATTGTTTCTGGAAATACTGAAAAAGTTAAAATAACGGCAAATAATGTTTCTGATTTTCTCGGTGTTGAAAAGTTTAAACAGGAAGGGATCTCCGGCGGTACCGAGCCAGGAGTTGTTAACGGTCTTGCATGGACTTCAGTCGGAGGTGAGATGCTTGAAGTTGAAGTTAATGTCACTGAGGGCACCGGAAAGATTGAGATCACCGGAAATCTCGGAACTGTTATGAGTGAATCCGCAAAAGCAGCTCTGACATACGTCAGAAGTCGTGTAAAGCAATATAACATTACACCTGATTTTTATAAAACACGTGATATTCACATTCATTTTCCTGAAGGTGCAATCCCGAAGGATGGTCCATCTGCGGGAATTACTATCGCAACCGCGCTTGTTTCGGCGCTCGTGGGAGCTCCCGCAAAGAATGATATTGCAATGACTGGTGAAATCTCCATCCGTGGCAGAGTTCTTGCAATAGGAGGCCTCAAAGAAAAAACAATGGCGGCTTATCGACACGGAATTAAAACCGTCATCATTCCTGAGGATAATATTAAGGACCTCGATGAGATAGACAAGACAGTGAGAAAAGAGCTTTCTTTTTGCCCCGTAAGCCATGCTGACCAGGTTATCAGATGTGCAATAGATCTTCCTGAACCGACAGACAGCCCGAAAAATGCAGAAGAAGCTTATACATCACTTGCCGAAGATTCCCGTCCATGCGGAGAAATCAGAGGAATCAGGCAATAGGAGAAAAGGTTATGACAGGAAAGCCCAATCTTAATTTGCATATCGCAGAATTTGTCAAGTCTGCCGCAACCCCGGCAGGATTTATTGAAACCGACTTTCCGCAGATTATTTTTGCCGGAAAATCAAACGTGGGGAAGTCCTCTGTTATAAACAGAGTTTTAAACAGAAAAAACTTTGCGAGAGTCGGAGCTTCTCCGGGAAAAACAATACACATCAACTATTTTCTTATTGATAAAAAGGCATATTTTGTAGATTTGCCCGGGTATGGATATGCAAAAGTTTCGATGAGTGAAAAAAAGAGATGGGCAAAACTTATTGAAACATATCTGAATCGCGATGATTCATTTAATCTTGGTATCTTTATTGTCGATATCCGACACAAACCGACGGATGACGATATCATAATGGCGAACTGGTTTATTCAGTCAGAAATGCCATTTTATGTTATTGCCAATAAATTGGATAAGCTTAAAAAAAGTCAAGTTTCCGAGGCTTTGAAGCTTATTTCGGACACGCTTAATATTCCCATAGAAATCATTATTCCGTTTTCCGCAGAAAAGGGAGCAGGCAAAGATGAGCTTGTGCGGGTTATCCAAAATTCACTTGAATAAATACAGGAGGTGTCAGAATTGTTTATTTCAGATTCGTTGTCCGTAAATAATATTGGTCATCTTACAATCGGCGGCGCAGATGTCGTTTCTCTAACTGAAAAATACGGAACACCTCTCTATATTATGGATGAGGAAAAAATTCGGCGCACCTGCAAGCTTTATATTGATGCTATGTCGCAGTGCTATGGTGAAAGATTTTCAGTTCATTACGCAAGCAAGGCTTTTTCCACAAAAGCGATTTATAAAATTATTGAAGAAGAAGGCCTAGGGGCTGACGTTGTTTCAGGAGGAGAGCTTTTTACTGCACTCGCTGCAAATTTTCCTTCTGAAAAAATTTCCTTTCACGGCAACAACAAAACCCGCGAGGAAATTTCCTTTGCTCTAAAAAACAACATTAAAGAGTTTATAGTAGATAATCGCGAAGAGCTTTATGCAATAAACGAAGAGGCTGAAAAGCTTTCCCAAGTTGCAAATATTTCATTCAGGGTAAAACCGGGAGTAGATGCACATACGCACGATTTTGTGAAAACAGGCCAGATTGATTCGAAATTTGGCGTTGCACTTGAAAACGGCGAAGCTTTTGAAATAGTTTCGGATGCTTTGAAGCTTAAAAATATAAGGCTTATTGGCCTTCACTGTCATATCGGCTCCCAGATTTTTGATTCAGAGCCTTTTGCTCATGCAGCAAGTATAATGATGAAGTTTATTGCAAAAATCAAGAACGAGCTTGGTTTTGAGGTTTCAGGATTGAATCTCGGCGGAGGATTTGGAGTCAGATACGTTGAAAAGGATGACCCCCAGAAAATCATTTCCTCTGTCAGAAACTTTACGGATGTTGTCAAGAAAGAGGCAGCTGCTCTCGGTTTAAGCCTTCCTTTCCTTTCAATTGAGCCCGGGCGTTCAATTGTTGCAGATGCGGGAATTACCGTCTACACCGTCGGCTCTGTAAAAAAAATTGAAGGTATAAGGACATATGTTTCGGTTGATGGAGGAATGACGGACAACCCTCGCTATGCACTTTATCATTCCGAATATTCAATGCTTTTGCCGCATCGCCCGCTTGAGGAACCAGTAAACACATATACGATTGCAGGGCGCAACTGTGAGAGCGGAGATTTGCTTGGTGAGAATATACAACTGCCTGAGATTTCGGCAGGGGATATGCTCGCCGTTCTTACGACAGGCGCATACAATTATTCAATGTCATCAAATTACAACAGAGTTCCGCGCCCTCCGGTTGTTATGATAAAAGGTGGGAAAGATAGGCTTGTT
The DNA here is from genome assembly GCA_045649265.1 of Eubacteriales bacterium. GTDB lineage: Bacteria > Bacillota > Clostridia > Oscillospirales > JAAYXM01 > SIG480. The sequence goes on along the minus strand of JAZRPO010000006.1, from coordinate 16,965 downwards.
GTAAAGAGAGAAACGTATGATGATCTTATTTCCAATGATTTATTGTAAAAATATACTTCTTTTTCTTGACAAAATTATCTTATCGTGATATACTACCAACGTTAAGAAGAAAGTAGGGCTTTCCCGTCCTCACCTCAAACAATTGTAAAGAGGTTAATATTGTCTCTGTTTTGGCATAATTGCCGTTATTTTCAGACTTTATGAGCACGGGTACAGTTTACCCGTGCTTTTTAGTTTTGGAGGTGCTTTAGTATCAGCAAGTTAGAACATCAAATCAACGAAGAGATTCGCGACAAAGAAATCCGGCTTATTGATGCAGAAGGGAACCAGGTCGGCATCGTTTCAGCAGCTGAAGCTTTGAAATTAGCCGACGAAAGCGGGCTTGACCTTGTCAAGATTGCTCCGCAGGCTGTGCCGCCTGTATGCAGAATTATGGATTACGGCAAGTTTAAATTTGAGCAGGAAAAGAAAGAAAAGGAAGCACGCAAAAATCAGCGTGTTATTGATGTAAAGGAGGTCAGAATGACTCCGAGCATTGATGTACATGACTTTGAAGTTAAAATGAATAATGCTATCCGTTTCTTGAAAGCAGGATGCAAGGTTAAAGTTGCCGTCCGCTTCAAAGGGCGTGAGCTTGCTCATACGAATCTCGGAACAGACCTTCTTAATCGCTTTGCTGACGGATGCTCAGAATTCAGCAACGTTGACAAGCTTCCGAAGTTTGAAGGGCGACAGATGATTATGTTTCTTACGTCAAAGTTTCCGCCAAAATCAAATTAATAATCAATAAACGAGAGGAGAAATAAAAATGCCAAAGATTAAAACACACAGTGGTGCATCAAAGCGCTTCAAGGTTACAAAAAACGGCAAGGTAAAAATCAATCGTGCAAATCGCCGTCACATCTTGAACAAGAAGAGCACGAAACTCAAGAGAGGCCTCCGCCAGGCAGCATATGCTTCGCCGGCTAATGAAGCAACTCTCAAGCGTTTAGTTCCTTACAATTAAGATTTACGTAACAGGAGGTTTTTTATAATGGCTAGAGTTAAAGGCGCAATGATGACGCGCAAAAGAAGAAAAAAGATTTTAAAGCTCGCAAAGGGCTATTGGGGTGCTAAATCCAAACACTTTAAGATGGCTAATCAGGCTGTCATGAAGTCTTTGACATATGCTTATGTTGGCCGTAAACGCAAAAAGCGTGATTTCCGCCGTCTTTGGATCACCAGAATTTCTGCAGCTGCAAAGATGAATGGAATGAACTATTCCCGCTTTATGAATGGTCTTAAAAAAGCAAACGTTGACATTAACCGTAAGATGCTTGCAGATATGGCTCATAACGATCCTGCGGCATTCACTGCACTTGTTGAGCTTGCTAAATCCAAGATATGAATATTTATGTATCTTTTGAGCAGAATATGAGTATGTCAATTTTAAGTGAAAGAATGTGGGAGCAATCATGAAAAAAAGAAAATCCAAGGTAGCCATAATCGGTGCCGGCTTTGTAGGTGCCGCTTCAGCTTTTACACTCGCACTCAAAAAGACATGTTCTGAGCTCGTTTTAATTGATACGAACATTGACAAAGCAATTGGTGAGGCTGCAGACATTTCTCATGCTCTTCCTTTTATCGGGGATATGGATGTTTATGCCGGGGATTATTCTTGTGTCAAGGACTGTAACGTTATTGTTGTTACAGCGGGCGCAAACAGAAAGCCCGGTGAAACTCGCCTTGATCTTGCTCGCAAGAATACGGCTATCGCAAGAAATATCACCGAGAACATTATGAAGTACTACAATGGTGGTGTTATCCTTGTTGTAGCAAACCCCGTTGATATTCTGACATATATGATTCAGAAGTGGACGGGCCTTCCCAAAGGAATGGTTCTCGGAAGCGGTACAACTCTGGATTCTATTCGTTTTCGTAGTGCACTTGCTTCAATCACAGGGATAGACTGTACCAATATTCACAGTTACATCATTGGGGAACACGGAGATTCTCAGGTTCCTGTCTGGAGCAACACCCATATCGCAGGAATCCAGATTGATGATTATTGCGCAGCGAACCAAATCAATTTAAATGATCAATTGAAATTTGACGTGCTTGAACAAATTAAAACCGGGGGAGCAGAGATTATAAAGAGAAAAGGCGCTACTTACTACGGTGTAGCGGTTTGTGTAGAGACGCTTGTTGATTCACTCATGAGAGACAGCGATACAATAAGAACAGTCACCACAGTTCTCAACGGAGAACTCGGAGTATATGATGTTGCTCTCTCTCTTCCTACGATTATTGGTTCAAGTGGGGCGAAAAAAGTTTTAATTCCTGCTATTACTGAAGATGAATGTGCTCTCTTCAGAAAATCAGCAGAAACATGCAAGCGAGTTCTTGAGCAGTGCATGTAAATCTCAAAAGCAAAGCAGCGAGATGATGTTAACATCAAAATTTAGACGAATTAAATATTGAATTGTCAGTGAATGAGTCCGGTAACAATACCGGACTCATTGCTTTTAGTTGTATAATGTAAATATTTATCTTTAAAAACGTCTAACTTTTGGTGTGCATATTAATTAGCCCAGCTACTTTTAAAAGGTTTCCATCCTTCTTACTTGAAGCTTTTTTGTATTTACATTCGTCTTTCGGGACATAATAAACACATCCGCAGTTAAGCGAAGTAACGTAATAATTTGTGCTTTCAAGTACACAAATTCCGTTTTTTTGAAATTTGCATTTACTTATGCAGGGAATTATGCTCATAAATTTCCCACCTCTTTTTTTATAGTTATTTGCGTAAAATTGTTATTTATTCTTTCTTTCGGAGGGTGAAATGAAAAAAAATATTACTCTTATTGTTGTTACTCTTGCAATCATTTCAATTATGCATCTTAATGCACCGAACAAAACATCAACTGATGAGATTAATGTAACAGCAGTATATCCGATAGAAAAAAATATTACAGACCATATAAATGCTGAAGGACGAATAAAAGAGGGGAACAGGAAAGACATATATGTTAAACATCTTTCGCAAGTAAAAGATGTTTTTGTCGATGAGGGACAGAGCGTTAATCAAGGTGACCCGTTATTTGAGGTTGAAGAGATTTCCGAAGAGGTTTTTAATGATGTTGAAAACAACTTAAATACAAGTGAAATTTATGAAGTTTTTAAGGAATACGGAATAGAAATTCCTGATATAAGCTCGTTTTCTTATATTTCAAGTGAAAAAAATATAATCAGTAGCCCGATAGATGGGATTATTACTGATTTAAATATCAAAATGGGTGAAAACATTGCTCCTATTAAAAAAGCGATCAGCGTTTCTGATTTTTCAAATCTGTATATAGAAACAATGATACCTGAGGCATATTCAACAAAAATTAAACCCGGAACGGATGCAAAAATAAGTGCTGAAGCCTTTGGCGAAAATGTTTATTCGGGAAAAATCGAATCAATAAAACCCACAGCAACATATATTCCGTCTATAACAGGAGAGGGGAAGACCTTTATCAGCGCCGTAATACGCCCAAATTCAAGCAATAAACTCTTTATACCCGAACTTACCGTCAATGCAAAAATAACGGTAAATACCATAAAAAATGCCCTTATACTCCCGTATGAGTGCATAAGACAGGATGAAAACGGCAATGAGTTTGTCTTTTGCGTCGAGAACGATAATACAGCCAGAAAACATTTAATAAAGACAGGGCACGAACTTGAAAACGAAGTGGAAATTATATCAGGGGTAAATAAAAAGAACAGAATAATCTTCAATCCGGATGAGAATTTAAAAGAAGGAATGCAAGTTACTGTATCAGTGAGGGAATAATGTTATTTTTTGATGTTTTAAAATTATCGGCAATCAATGCTTTCAGAGGAAAAATGAGAACTGTGCTCACGATGCTTTCCATAACAATAGGCATAGCCTCCGTTTTGCTTGTTTCTTCAATCGGCTCAAGCGGTGAAGCTGTAATTATACGAGAGCTTAAAAAACTTGGATTAGATGGGCTTACCGTATATAAAAGCGAAGGTAAAGGAGAAAGCATATTGGTTGCAGAGGATGCCGAAAGACTAAAAAAGAGATTCAGTGAAATAGAAGCTGCCATCCCTGTTGTTCTTGAAATAGGAACGTATAAAATGAATCAACAACAAGGAAACACTGTTTTATTAGGTGTCGGGGGGGCGGCTGATTCTGTTTATGATGTGAAAATTCTTCATGGCAGAATTCCCAACGAAAGTGAAGTTCGCGCAAATAAGCGCATTGCAATCATAGATGATGAATTAGCGCTGAAAACATATAAAAGAACGAATGTTGTCGGAAAAGAAATCTCTGTTCAAATTAACGGAAAAAGTGAAAAATTCAAAATAATCGGCGTTATAAAATCACAAAAAGACGGTATTAATAAACTTTTTGGTAATAATATACCAGATTTTGTTTATTTACCGTATACAACACTGAATCAAATAAGAGATTCGATGGAAATCACGCAAATCGCTATAAAATCTTCAAAAAAAGCTAATAATGGCGAAAATTTTGCAAATTATATAAATAAAATAAAGGGCGAAAACGTTTTTTCAGCAGAAAATGTTTCATCACAAATGGAAGAAATAAGCTCGATAACAGGTCTGATTTCATTAGTAATTACGGCAATAGCAAGCATTGCATTGTGCGTTGCAGGAATAGGTATAATGAATTCAATGTTTTCCTCTTGTACAGAGCGCAGAAGGGAAATTGGGGTTTGTATGGCAATAGGGGCGAGGTTTCAGGATATTTTAATTTGTTTTCTTACTGAAGCAATTTTAATCTCTTTATCAGGAGGATTGTTAGGAGCAGGAATCGGAATATTCTTAGGAAATGTAATTTCAAATCTATTAAAACTAAAATATGAATTTAATTTAATAACATTGTTGGTTTCTGAAGGAGTCTCTGTTTTGTTTGGAATTGTGTTTTCAATTTTACCGGCAATAAAAGCTGCGCGTCTGGATCCGATAAAGGCTTTGCGAAGAAATTAAACAGGAATTGAGAGTGGGGGGCTTAAATATATTGTTCGATTCAACGCATCTCGAATTGAACAAAATAAAAATTTTGTTCAATTCGGGGTATTGAATTACGGCGCTGTATGTGCTATTATAATAATATATTAAGGAAAAGCGGTGTTTTTAATGAAGCGTGAAGATTTAAATAAGATGCCGGCGCTTGTTCGTGAATTTGCAAATTATATGCATACAATTAATGATAAATCCGAAGGAACAATCAATGAATATCTTTTGGATTTAAGAACCTTTTTTAAATATGTTAAAATAGTTTTTGGTATGGATAAGTTTTCTGAAGAAACTGGAATTAATCATATAGAAATTTCAGATATCGATATTGATTTTATTAAAAGAATTAAAATCACGGATGTTTATGAATATTTTGATTATCTGTCCACAGAGCGAAAAAAGTTTCATAACAGCTCCTATTCCGACTATGGGCTCTCTCCCGCTGCCAGAGCCCGCAAAGTTTCATCTTTACGTACCTTTTATAAGTATTTGCAGAAAACCGGCAGAATTTCAGAAAATCCCATGGCAGAGCTTGAATTTCCAAAAAGCCGCACAAAGCTTCCGCATTACCTTACATATGACGAAAGTGTTAGGCTTCTTGAAAATATTCAGGGCGAATATAAAACCCGCGATTTCTGCATTGTAATGCTGTTTTTGAACTGTGGCTTGCGTGTTTCAGAGCTTTGTGGAATAAATATTGGCGACATTAAAGAAGAAACTCTCAGAGTTATCGGTAAAGGCCAAAAAGAACGTGTTGTTTATCTTAATGATGCTACACAAAATGCAATTTCTGCGTACCTAGAAGAACGTTCAAAAATTTCAAAAATTCGTCAAAAAGACGAAAAAGCGCTATTTATAAGCAGAAATGGTAACAGAATTAGCACATCAACCGTCAAATGGCTTGTAAAGAAATATTGCACCTTTGCAGGGCTTGATTCAAAGATATCAGTTCATAAACTCCGGCACACATCTGCAACACTTATGTATAAAAACGGTGTTGATGTCAAGGCTGTTCAGGAGGTTCTCGGCCATGAGCATTTGAACACAACCGAGATTTACACTCATGCCGATAGTGAAACTCTTCGCACAGCCGCTAAAGCAAATCCCCTTTCAAATTACAAAGAAACCGATAAGTAAAACACATTAAACATACTTTAAGTTATATTGTTGCTGTCGCAAAAAGCTCCCTTTGCGTTGACAAATTTCATGTTTTAATTTATAATTATTCAGCATTTTATTAAGTTTTTTCAAATTGAAGTGAATAGTTTTATATACGATCATTATAAACGAAAGAGGTATTATGTTATGGCAAAAACAACATTTATCGCAGCAGGCGATGCATTCGCCACAAAACGCCTTCCCAAGGGCGGTTATGAGGGGTTTGATGAAGTGCAGGCCTGCGTAAAAGCACACGATGTCGCATTTTTGAATTTGGAAAGCACATTTCACGACCGTGAGGGTATTCCGTCAGCCACCAGCGGTGGTACATGGGCCATGTCCGACCCCCGCATTCTTGACGATATGAAAGAATATGGCTTTAACATTTTCAACACAGCCAACAACCATTCCTGTGATTATAGCCAGAGTGGTGTGCTTGCCACAATTGAACATCTGAAAAAGCGGGATATGATCTTTGCCGGTACTGGCAAGGACCTGGGCGATGCCTCTAAGGCGTGCTATATAGAAACAAAACATGCTCGCGTTGCTATGCTCGCATGCAATTCCTCCTCGAACGATTCTGCCCGTGCGGGTGCTCAGACCGAGGACCTTCCCGGACGTCCCGGTGCAAACCCAATGCGTTGTCTGAAACGATTCCATGTGGATAAATCTCATTTTGATATGGTTCAAGAGCTTGCAGAAATCACCAAAATCAATGCGTCTGCTGAGCGCAGCATTGCACTCGGCTACTCTGCACCCTATCCGGAAGGGCAGTTCCCCTTCGGTTCCAGCCGCTTTATTCTTGACGACCGATGCTGGGTGGAATCTGTTCCCCATGCAGGAGACATGGAACGTATGGTCAAGCGAATCAAGGAAGCGAAAAAACAGGCCGATATTGTTTTGGTAAGCATCCATAGCCACTACTACGACGAAAGACAGACTAACCTTCCTTCACAATTCATTGAGACATTTGCACATAACTGCATCGATGCAGGTGCAGATGTCATTATCGGACACGGTCCCCATGAACTTCAGGGCATCGAGAGATATAAGGACGGTTTGATATTCTATTCTATCGGCAATTACATATTTGAAACGGAAACCGTCGAATATCAACCCTGGGATGCTTATGTCAATAAAGGCTACAGCCCTGAAATGAAGGTTGGCGAATATATGGACCTTCGCAGTAAGAACGGAACTGCGGGATACGGCACATTGCCTGAGATATGGAACTCCGTTATGGCGGCATGGACTATGGAAGACGGCAAAATTACCGAAGTCCAGCTTTACCCCGTAACCCTTAACATGGAAAAATCCAGATCCCAGAAGGGTCGCCCGGTAATGAACAAGAGCGAAGCTACGCTCAAATACCTGGCAGAGCTCTCCAAACCGTACGGAACGGAGATTGAAATTGTCGATGGTGTAGGTTATATCCGCTTTTAATAAATTGAACACAAAATAGCAAAACAACCACGAAGTATGGAGAGGGTTATTATGAATATCTATCAGACCATTGTTGAAAAGGCCGAAGCTGTGACTCCTGAGATGATTGATTTGCGCCGCGATTTCCACAAACACGCAGAAACAGGCTGGCTGGAAATGCGTACATCATCCATTATTGCAAGAAAACTTACGCAACTTGGATACGAAGTCGTTGTCGGTCAAGATGTGTGTAAGAAGGACGAGCGTATGGGCGTACCTTCGCATCAGATGCTCACAAAGTGTTATGCCCGCGCTATTGAGCAGGGCGCAGATCCGGAGTTTGTCAAAGCAACCGAAGGGGGGTTTACAGGCGTGATCGGAATCCTTCGTTGCGGTGAGGGCCCCACGGTTGCGATGCGCTTTGATATTGACGCACTCGGAGTTAATGAGTCTATGGAAGATGACCATATCCCTGCAAAGGAGGGCTTTGCCTCTGTGAATGCCGGTGCTATGCACGCCTGCGGCCACGACGGCCATGCCGCTTCAGGTCTGGGTGTTGCCAAAGTGCTTATGCAAATTAAGGAACATCTGCACGGCACGGTCAAACTGATTTTCCAGCCCAGCGAGGAGGGTGTCCGTGGTGCAAAGTCAATCGTTGGCGCAGGGCATTTGGATCATGTTGACTATTTATTAGCAAGCCACACTACCGATACTGGTATTGATGATAGCGATATTACTCCAGGCTCTTTCGGTTCGCTCGCTTCATTCAAGTACGACGTTACCTTTCGTGGTAAGGCATCTCATGCCAGTGGAAACCCCCAATTGGGTAAAAACGCGTTGCTTGCTGCAGCAGGCGCCGTAATGAATCTCTATGCAATCCCCAGGCATTCTGCAGGAGCAACCCGAATTAACGTCGGCAGGCTCATTGCAGGCAGCGGTCGCAACGTTATTGCAGACGAAGCATTTATGGAAATGGAAGTGCGTGGTGATACCACAGCCATTAATGAGTATGTAAACGATTATGCTATGCGCATTTTGGAGAACTCGGCAGCAATGCACGACTGTACTGTGGAAGTGAAACTTATGGGCGCTGCAGAATCTTTGAACAGTGATCTGCAGTTGTGCGAGCGCATCGCAGATGTGTGCGCAAACAAGCTTGGCATGAAGGTTTCAAAGAATCTCACCGTCAAGCTCGGCGGCAGTGAAGACTTCTCCTATATGATAAACCGCGTGCAGAGCCACGGCGGCCAGGGTTCATTCATGCGCGTGCGCAGTCCGCTCGCAGCTAAAGCTCACCACAGCAATTTTGACTTTGACGAAAGTTATTTAACCAAGTCTGTTAAGGTTTTTTGCGGCATGACCTACGATTTGCTGAAATAAAACCCTTTTTTGTCGCCGCAATCCAAGCAATGGTACACTGTACCAAACACAATATCACTTGCATGAACCAAATATAACTAAAAAAACGACTTGTCGAAACAAGTCGTTTTTTTCTTGGCAAATTCGTTTCACTCAAACCTCAATATGATATAAATCTCGTTTCCGCAAAGCAAACATATCGAAGACCTTAACAGAAATTTATAGCGATGCTCCTCCATTATCACAGATTTAACAACTTTATATCAAATCTTCCGTTTTGTTTAAAATATCCTAAATTAAAGATTTCCCCAGGATGTTTTTTCGCCCAAGTCTCTGCAACTGTTTTTAATTCTTCGGCAGTAATCAATAAAATTTGGGTATCGTTATTCAAAGAAAAATCAACGCACTCTTGAACGCTTTGTGGTGTAAAGTCTGGAGCTATGACCATAAATACCACCACTTCTTTATCCGATGTCTTTATGTATCGTTCAAACTGCTGAATATGATCCTTTAAATTCACTGCAGTTTCCTTTGATTTGTTATCCCACATAATATACTTGTCTTTAAAAGACAACTTGCCATCCGGGTGTTCAGAACCAGTCAAAGTTAGCGGTTTATTAAGCAACATTTTTTCAAACAAGAAATTCGTTGCATCCTCAAAAAAGTGTTCGCATTGTAAATCTTTTTCAATGATATTATTCGCTCTCAAATTTTTCAAATCTCTGCTTGCAAGTTGACTGTAATATGCAACAAGCTTTTCTCTTTCATCTTGCGTCTTGATTTCTATTTTTCTCATTGAATCATAATATTCAAGTATTCGCTCAATCAGCGTAACTTTATTTCCTGACACATTCAAACCAATATCTCCGCACCAAGCTGACAACATTGCTACATCAAGTCCATCTCTCGGTGAAAAACCGCCAATCAAATTAGAAGGCTGTATAGATTTTAAAATAATATCTTTCAATTCATTTACAGTAGGATTATTTGATATTTCAATTTTAGCTTTCGAAAAATATTGACTTGCCTTATTCACAATATCAATAAGATATTGTTTCTTTGTCTTCTTTATAACATAATCAACAAGTTTTTCATAACCATATGCGCGTATTTCAATACTGTAATACTTTCTGATGCATCGCGCAATATCACTAGGAATCATATCACAAATAACTCCGTCGGAATTCTTTATGGCTACAATCAAACCTTTTGCCTGCAACACTTTTCTCGCATCTTCTATATCATCATATGTATGCAAAACATTACCAAAGGTCGGAAATCTTCTCGATTTAGCTTCAAGCATATGGAACTCTTTAATAGAGATTGACAAATACTTTCTTAGAGTTTCCAACAAATTCTTCTCATCAACCGAAATATCGTCATTATGTGCCCATGCAGCGTCTATCATATGTTTGAATAACGCGAAATCTTTTGATATCTTGCTTTCATCAAAATTGTTTGATTCATCAACAATAGCCTTTTCATAGTTCAAAACCGCAGAATCAGTATCTCTAGTAGACGAAATAAAATCATCCTGATTTAATAAATAGTCACGCAATAATATTGGTGCAATTATTCTGACAGCACGATTTGAATCAAGTTTAATCTCGTCTAATCTATTGCTTACATTCTCAAATGATGTATACTGTTTAGTTGTTTTCTTCAAAAACACCTTAATCTCGTCGAGTTCTAATCGTCTATAATCAGCAACATACGCAGAGGCAACTCGTTTTGCTATTGTAATATTGGGAATTTGTTCAACAAATTTAATAAAATCCATACTTTACCACCTCAACATAATTATAGCATACCTATCTCAAAAAATCAAAACAAAACACAGAACAATATGGCTGCATATAAAAATAAGCTTTGCGTAAGCAAAGCTGCCTTCACTTCTTCCTTATTCACTATTCCCTATTGCTTTCCAAAAATCGACAAGTCATTTTAGGGAAAAGTGAATAGTGAATAGGTAATAAGTAAAATCGACAAGATTCTTACGAACCTTGTCGATTTTTGGCTGCCGGACTAGGATTTGAACCCAGACAAACAGAGTCAGAGTCTGTCGTGCTACCCTTACACAATCCGGCAACGAACTTCTATATTATAATCGACTATCTTGGAAAAGTCAAGAAAAAAATATAAAAAATTCTAATTATATTTTTAGCCGGTTGTGATTAAAATATTCGGACGCAATAAAAGTTTTCTATCCCCATTTGAAAATAAACATAAATTCATTCATTATGCAGTGCAAAACGATACAATTTTTTTAAAAAAGTAGATTGTTTTTTTTAAAAATCCGGAAGACGCCTTTTCTTTAACGTTGTCACAGCTCACAATGGGTGCAGATTCGGCAATTTTGCCATTAATGATATACTCTACCCTACCCACCACATCTCCCTCAAAAACAGGGGCATAGATAAATCGAGGAAGATAGATTATCTTTTCTACTTTTTCAGATCCTTTTTCCAAAATCGAAACATCACATGCAATTTGAGCGAGAACTTCCGGAGAACTGCCTCCGACAACTGAGATTTCAAATGGCTCTTCGTCCTTTAACGTATCTTTATAAACGGAAAAATTATTAAAGCCAAAGTCAAAAAGCTTCTTATGGTCATTCCAATCATCCGGGGCGGAAAGTGTCACGGCTATAAGCTGCATTCCGTTTCGATTTGCGCCTGAAACAAGACATCTTCCCGCTGCTTTGGTATAACCGGTTTTCAAGCCGTTTGCGCCATTATAAATTCGCAAGAGCTTATTGTGATTTGTTAGTGTTCTTCCTGCAACTGTCTTTGTTTTAGTGGAAACAATTTCACGGAATTCAGGAATTTTCATTGCATATGCTGCAAGCTTTGCCATATCGGAAGCTGTTGAATAATGTTCTTTGTCAGGAAGCCCGCTCGGATTTTTAAAATGGGTGTTTTCCATTCCGATAGAATTTGCACACTTATTCATCATATCAATAAAGTTCTCTATATCCCCTTTTCCAACATAATGTGCAAGAACTGTTGCCGAATCGTTGCCTGAATGAAGAAGCATACCATAAAGCAAATCAGATACAGTTAGTTTTTCTCCCTCTTTCAGATACATTGATGTTCCTTCAATACCGACACACGCAGCCGGCACGGTTACGATATCATCCAAATCTGCGTTTTCAAGAACTACCACCGCAGTCATAATTTTCGTCGTAGAGGCAATCTCTCGTTTATTTAAACTGTTTTTTTCAAAAAGAACTGTAGAGGTTTCCGGCTCATATAAAATTGCCGATTTTGCAGAAATTTCAATCGCTTCGCAATGAAAATTCAAAATTAAAAGGAATGCAATGAGTATAAAAAAGGACTTAATAATACTTTTCACCCCCTATCAAAATAATACGATAAGGGGTGAAAAAATATTACAGTATTATGTTTTACTCTGCGTCTTTATCCTTCTTGCTCTTCTTTATATAGCCCTCTACTCTGTCCATAACGTCCGGAACAAGCTCCACAAGCCTGTCAACCGTTGTGCTTGGAGCTTGTGCCATCGGAAGAATTCTGACATTTCCGTCTTTAACAACAAGAAAGGCCTCAGGGTGAATTGATACGCCGGCTCCGCTACCGCCACCGAAGTTAACTCCTTCCTTTTTGCTGTCAAAATCAGAGCCTCCTGAAGCAAAACCAAAGGAAACTTTCGAAATAGGAATAATAGTGGTCCCGTCGGGCGTTGTAATCTGGTCTCCGATTATCGTGTTAACATCGACCATGCTGCGGAGTTTTTCCATAGTTGTCTTCATAACCTCATTAAGTGCATGTTCTGCCATTTTTATCAAATCCTTTCACATTTTTTATATATTGATAAAGAAGATATATTGTCAGGATTATTATCTGCCATATCCTCAATGATATGTTTGCATATAGATAGATTGTGCCGGTTTTACTTTCAAAATTTGCATTTATTGATATCTTCTTTTTCTTAATTCTCAATTTGCCATCGAGAAACGGAAAAACAGCTCCAATCCCTGCACAAGTTGCACCGTACGACATAGCGGTATTAAAGGCATCATCAGTTGCAAGAGTAACATCTGCTATGAACAAATTCACCGAAAGCAGCCTCAAAAGCTTTCCAAGCGTTTTCACAGCCGGAAAAATAATCCCTTTAAGTTCGACCAGGTTTCCGGGCTTCTTTTGTGCAGTTTCTTTTTTGTCTTTTCTAACGGTAGTCTTCTTTTTTTGTGTCGGAAATTTAATTTTCAGAAAAACCAACTTAACATATCCGGAAACACCGTTGCTGTCGTATTCAAAAATAAGAAAAATGCGAAGCAACAGAATAACTAGCAGTACTAAAATGACAGATAAAGCAATAAGCATATTGAAGTTTCCTTTTATTCAGCATTATTTTCCTGGACTGAAATTTCGTTAAAGGTAACCTGGCCATCTTCTGTGTCTGCAAATTCAGGAAGATCAGGAAGATCGTTGAGCGTTTCCAATCCGAAAACCCGCAAAAAGTCCTTCGTTGTTCTGTAAAGAATAGGCTTTCCCAGAACATCAAGCCTGCCTGATTCCTTGATTAATCCCTTTTCAACAAGGGTTGTGATGGAATATGAACAGTCGACTCCCCTCACCTGCTCAATATATGCTCTCGTAACAGGCTGACGATAAGCAATAACCGAAAGGACCTCCAAAAGAGGCGGAGACAACCTCGGAGCGCGTCTTGTTTCAAGCGCTTTGCGGATAAACGGAGCATAGCTTGGAGCTGAGCACATCTGATAGGAGTTTTCAAGCTTAACTATTTTAACTCCCCTTTTTTCAAAGTCGTAATTGTCTTTAAGCTTCGTAACAACCTTTTCAAGAGAGGGCTCGTCCACATCCAGAATTTCAGAAAGGCGGGAAAGCTCAACAGGGTCTCCCACTGCAAACAGGATAGCCTCAACGGCACGTTCTACATCTGCTATTTCCATATAAACATTCCTTTATACATTTTTTGTTTTTTCTTCTGAAATTATTGAAATATTCTGCGTTTGATCTGAAATATCAATTCTGTTCGTTTTGCATAACTCCAGAATTGCAAGGAAGGTTGCAACAACCTCTGAACGAGTCTTAACATTATCAAACAACTGAATAAATGTCGTTTTACTGTTTAACAACAAACGTTTCAGAATATATGCAACTTTTTTGCTTACAGAGTAAACTTCCCTTCCTACAATTCCTGCAAAGTTTGTGATTCTAGGCGGAACTTTGCTTTCTGAGCGCTCAAGCATCGAAAGGATCGAAAGGCGCAAATCCATCCTGTCATGGACATATTTGTACGCCTTATCCGGAGAAATCTGTTCTGGCTGCTTGGTGTACATATCAAGCCCGATTTCGGCACTTGAATTAAGCTTGCTACTGACCTGTTTGATTTTTTGATATTCAAGAAGCATTTCAACAAGCCTTGCGCGGGGATCTTCTTCCTCGTCAATGTCGTCATACTTGGGCAAGAGCATCTTTGACTTAATGTAAAGAAGATGCGCCGACATTGCAACAAATTCGCAGGTAACTGCCAGATTTCTTTCCTGCATCTCTTCAAGAGCCTTATTATATTGCTCCAAAATGACAACAATCGGAATATCGTAAATATTAAGTTTGTTCTTTGAGATGAGGTGAAGCAGAAGGTCAAGCGGACCGTCAAACCCCTCTAAATGGTATGTAATCTCCGACATTTAAAAGCTTCCTTTATGTAAAAATGAGTTGTGCAACATAAGTGATTGTCTCAAATAAAAAACTGCGAGCATTTTTAAGAAGTGAATCAAAGAAAGGTGTGTTAATCAAGATGATTAACACAAGCATACCGTACCGCTCATAATTTAAAACAAATTTGTATGCTCGTGACGGAAGAAACGAAAAAAGAATTTTTGAGCCATCGAGCGGAGGTATCGGCAATAAGTTGAACACCGCAAGGCCTATGTTTAATACGGCAAAAAGAACGAGAATTTCCAATAAAATTTTTATTGCTGTATCCATAAACGCTGCCTGAGGTGTATAAAAAGTAATTATCGCAACAGCAAGGACAACTGAAAGAAATGCCATTAATATATTGGAAACCGGCCCTGCAAGTGAAACAAGGCAAATTCCTAATCGACGATTTTTAAAATAATAAGCAGAAATCGGAACAGGTTTTGCCCAACCAAAACCAAACAAAACCATACATATAAGTCCGACAATATCGACATGCTTTATCGGATTGAGGGAAAGCCGCCCCCTGTCTCTCGCAGTAGTATCCCCCAGCAAATATGCGACATAGCCATGCGAAATTTCATGAAAAATTATCGCAAGAAAAGCTGCCGGGATAATGAGCCAGTTTGTCCCCTGAAACAGCGAAGAAATTCTGTCAAGAATGTGCAATTTCCCATTTCCTCCGAGTTTGTAAAAATTTACGTATATGTTATAGGAAAAGTCAGAACTCCCTGTATAAAGAAATGAACTCGCTTTTTTGATCTAATTATATCAAATTACTTAAAAAAAGACAAGTAATATTGAGAAATGAAAATAAAAAACTGCTTGTACATAAAAATATATGTTCTTGTAAATTTTTCTCAACAATGTTATAATTTATTTACAACTTTGAAAGGGTGAATTATTTGGACGGTTTTAAATCTATCACTGCGAATAATTTGAAAGACAATATTTTTGATTTGTTGGCAAAGGATTGGGCTCTTGTAGCTGCCGGAAACAAAGCTGCCTACAATATGATGACCGCTGCTTGGGGTGGTTTTGGTTGTCTTTGGAACAAAAATGTGTGCTACGTATTTATCCGCAAAAGCCGGCTTACCTTTGAGTTTATTGAAAATAATGAAACCTTATCCTTGAGCTTTTTTGATGAAAAGTATCGTGATATTCTTTCACTGTGCGGTAAAAAGAGTGGCCGCGATATAGACAAAATGAAGGATGTCCCCCTCACCCCGTTTTCTTTTGAAGACGGCACCGTAGCTTTTAAGGAAGCTCGCCTTATTATGAATTGTAGAAAAATGGCAGTAAGTGACATCAGCTCATTTGATTTTTCAGATAAATCAGTCCTCAAATTTTACGAGGATAATGATTTTCACAATCTTTACATATGTGAACTAAAAGATATTTTAATAAAAGAATAAAAATTGAAAGGAAGTTAAAAATGAAAGCAATAGTTTTGGCAGCAGGCAAAGGAAAACGCTTGCAAAGTGAAAAGTTTAATGCTCCTAAGGTAATGCGCGAGGCAAATGGACGCCCCCTTCTCTCCTACGTTCTTGAAAACATCAGTTTTGTTCCGCAGGAAGACACCGTTATTGTTGTCGGATATATGCGAGAAAAGGTTATCGACAACACGCACGGCAAGTATATTTTTGCAACTCAGGAGGAGCAGCTCGGAACGGGCCACGCAGTTGCATCCGCACGCGATAGCCTAAAAGACTATAACGGTCCGGTTCTTGTTCTTTACGGTGATATGCCGATGCTCAAGCGTGAAACCTACGAAGCTATGGTCAAAACTCATGCGGAAACCGGAGCAGATTGCACAATTCTCACTGCAATTTCCGAATCCCCTCTTGCTTACGGCAGAATGATCCGTAAGGACGGCAAAATCGTTGATATCGTTGAGCAGAAAGACTGTAATGCCGAACAACTTAACATTAAGGAACTCAACGTCGGCGTATATGTTTTTAACGCAAAAAGCCTCTTTGAAAACCTTTCAAAACTCAGAAACGACAACGCGCAGGGCGAGTATTATCTTACAGACGTTCCGAAGCTTCTTATTGCGGCAGGCAAGAAGGTTGAAGCCTACACAATCGGCGACACCTGTGAGATTTATGGGGTCAATACGGTTGAGGACCTTGAATTCTGTGAAAAAAATCTTTAATTTGAAAATTTTTAGCGGAGCGATGGTTTTACTCATCGCTCCGCTTTTTTATCTCTATAATATGATACATATGAGTCCGCTGCAGGTTTCATTTGTTATTTTTTCAATCGTTTCTTTGAGCTTCATCCTTGCATCCTGCGGCATTTTATG
>JAZRPO010000005.1:0-41074 GCA_045649265.1 Eubacteriales bacterium | reverse complement strand
TCCGCATTGTGTTGTTTTTGCAGATGAGATTGATGCCATAGACCTTGCAAGAATAGGCCCTGGATTTGAGAATAACGAGCTTTTCCCTGAGCGAATTAACACGGAGTTTGTAAGGGTTATAGACAGAACAACTCTTCGTGTACGCACGTGGGAGCGTGGCAGCGGAGAAACTCTTGCCTGCGGAACGGGTGCTTGTGCTGCTGCAGTCGCAGCAGTGGAAAATGGTTATTGCGATAAGGGCGCGGATATAACGGTCAAGCTGACCGGCGGCGATATGATAGTGAATTATACCGATGACCGCCTCACGCTTACCGGCAGCGCAGTAATGGTTTTTGAAGGTGAATTTGAATATTAAAAAAGGTCCCCAAAGGTTAAATACCTTTGGGGACCTTTTTTAGCTTTTATACCTTGCATCCGATTTGAGAAAATATTATATGCTCTTTTTCAATATTTCAACCTTATCGAGCTTTTCCCAAGGCAAATCAAGGTCTGAGCGGCCGAAGTGGCCGTAAGATGCCGTCTGCTTATAAATCGGGCGGCGAAGGTCAAAATGCTCAATAATCTTCTGCGGGCGCATATCAAAGTTTTCAAAAACAAGCTCAGATATTTTTTGGTCAGAGAGCTTGCCTGTTCCGAATGTATCAACAAAAACAGAAACAGGGTTTGCAACGCCGATTGCATAAGCAAGCTCAATTTCGCAACGCTCAGAAATTCCTGCCGCAACAATGTTTTTAGCAATATATCTTGCCATGTATGCAGCGCTCCTATCAACCTTTGTCGGGTCCTTTCCCGAGAAAGCGCCACCACCGTGACGGGCAAAGCCACCGTAAGTATCGACGATGATTTTTCTGCCGGTAAGCCCCGAGTCACCGTGCGGGCCGCCTATTACGAAGCGTCCTGTAGGGTTGATGAAAAACTTTGTATCTTTGTCAATGAACTCCTCCGGCATAACAGGGAGGATGACGTGCTTCTTAACCGCATCGCGGAGTGCGTCAAGTGAGATTGAGTCAAAATGCTGTGTTGAAACAACGATAGCATCACAGCGCTTTATTTTGTTCCCGTCATACTCAAACGTAACTTGTGATTTGCCGTCAGGGCAGAGAAAATCAAGCTCGCCGGATTTTCTGACATCTGCAAGGCGCTTCGAAAGCTTGTGGGCATATGTAATGGGAGCAGGCATGAATTCAGAAGTTTCATTGCAGGCATAGCCAAACATCATTCCCTGGTCACCTGCGCCTATCTTGTCCGCAATATCAGCGCTTGTCCCTTTGAATTCAAAGGAATTGTCAACTCCGAGAGCTATGTCGGCGGATTGCTCGTCAATGGAGGAGAGAACTGCACAGGTTTTTGAATCAAAGCCCATAAGAGGATTGTTATAGCCGATTTCATCAATCGTCTTTCTGACAGTTGCAGGGATATCAATATAACATTCGGTTGAAATTTCTCCCATAACGAGCGCCATGCCGGTTGTTACAACCGTCTCACACGCAACGCGGGCATTTTTGTCTTTTTCAAGGATTGAGTCAAGAATAGCATCTGAAATCTGGTCGCAAACCTTATCAGGATGACCCTCGGTAACAGATTCTGAAGTAAATTTATAAAGTGACATATTATAAAACTCCAAACATATTTTTTTTAATAAAAATATGATAACAAAAAATACGACAAAAATCAATCCCCTTTCCTTAATTGGCACATAACATAAAGTGAAAGAATCATGTTGAAAAATATTTTCTTTACAGCGAAAAAGGAGTATGTTATAATCGAAAAAAAGGGGGTACAGAATATGGAAAAACTTACGCGAAGATATGGTCTTGTTACAGCCATCTGCATGGTGGTGGGAACTGTTATCGGCTCCGGAGTTTTCTTTAAGGCGCAGAACGTGCTCAATGCTACCGGTGGAAATATGCCGCTCGGAATAGTAGCGTGGATTATAACCGGTATTATCATGATAATTTGCTCTGCTCAGTTTGCCATTATGGCAACAAAATATGAAAAGGTCAACGGCGTTGTTGACTATGCCGAGGCAACCTGCGGCAGTGGGTATGCTTACTTCCTCGCGTGGTTTATGGTCAACATCTACTACCCTGGAATGACATCGGTTCTTGCATGGGTATCAGCAAGATACTTTGGTGTCCTTTTCGGTTGGAGCATGGTAGGTCCTGAAGTTATGGCTCTTGCAGGCTTCTTCCTCATTGCATCTTATACAATGAATGCACTTTCTCCGAAGCTTGCCGGAAAGTTCCAGGTCAGCGCAACTGGTATCAAGCTCATTCCGATTGCGTTAATGGCGATTGTCGGAACAATGGTAGGTCTTAGCAACGGCACGCTTACTTCAAATTTTACAACGATAGTTTCCGAAGCTGTCGGCTCAACAAGCGGAGCTCTCTTCGCTGCCGTTGTTGCTACGGTCTTTGCATATGAGGGCTGGATTGTTGCAACCTCAATCAATGCAGAGCTTGAAAACCCGAAGAAGAATCTTCCGCTCGCGCTTGTTATCGGTTCGATTATCGTCGTTGTCGCATATGTTCTTTATTATATAGGTGTTGCAGGCGGTGCTACAAACGCAGTTCTTATGGAAGAGGGAGCGCCCACTGCGTTCAATAACATTTTCGGAAGTATTGGCGGTGCTATCCTTAATATATGCATTGTTATTTCCTGCCTTGGCACATTGAACGGCCTTATGGTAGGTGCTACACGCGGTATGTATGCTATTGCAGCTCGTGGGCAGGGCCCGGCAAAGGAAACTTTCAATCAGATTGATAAATCAACTAACATGACGACAAATTCAGCAATTTGGGGTCTTTTCATCTGTGCAATCTGGTTAGTTTATTTCTATGGCGCAAATCTCACAAGCGGTTGGTTCGGAGTTTTCAACTTTGATTCATCAGAGCTTCCGATTGTCACAATATATGCATTCTATATTCCTATGTTTATCTCATGGATGAAGAAGGAAAAGGAAATGGGAATATTCAAGCGCTTTATTCTTCCGATGCTGGCTTTGCTTGCTTGCGTATTCATGGTATTTGCAGCAGTATATGCTCACGGTATCACGCCGTATCTCGCAGCAAAGGCAAACGGAGCATTCTCTTTCCCGGTTATTTTCTATCTCATAGTTTTTGTAGTTGTAACCATTATAGGTGCGTTTTTTAAAAATTCGAGTAAGTAAAAAATAATGGAAATGCTGTATGTTCTTGCAACATACAGCTGATAGCTTGTCTGAGTGAACACTAAACGGAGTGCGGCTATGAAGATTTCGCTTTTGCAAATGGATATGAAGCCGGAACTGGTTCGGGAAAACTTTCTCCTTGCCGAACGCTTTATTCACGATGCGATGAGAAGTTCTCCGGATGTCCTGGTGCTTCCTGAGACGTGGAATACAGGCTTTTTCCCAAGAGAAGAGCTTGCAAATCTCGCGTGCAATGACGGCGATGAGGTAAGGGCTAAAATCGGTGCGCTTGCCGCGGAGTACGCAGTTAATATAGTCGCAGGTTCGGTTTCAAACCGCCGAGGGGATAAGGTATATAACACAGCGTTTGTTTTTGACCGCAAAGGCGATTGCATTGCAGAGTATGACAAAACACACCTGTTTTCGCCGATGGGGGAGGATAAGTATTATCAATCCGGTGAAAATGTTTGCACCTTCCTGCTTGACGGGGTAAAATGCGCAGTTATAATCTGCTATGATTTGCGCTTTCCGGAGTTTTTTCGCCGTATCGCGCTTCAAAATGCGGAAATTATGTTCGTTGTTGCACAGTGGCCTTTGATTCGCATATCGCATCTTCAAATGCTTGCAAAGGCACGCGCAATCGAAAATCAGATGTTTGTGGCGTACTGCAACTCGTGCGGAAGAATGGGGGAAACTATTTTTGGTGGCAACTCTGCTATTGTTTCGCCACTTGGAGAGGTGCTTGCTTCGGCAGGCGACGGTGAAGGAATAACAACGGCGGACTGTGATGCCGGGATGCTTTCACGTCTTCGTGAGGAGATTCCGGTTTTTCGTGACCGTCGCCCTGAAATCTATTGATAGTTATAAAATTTAATATACAAAAGATACAAAAGGAGTTTTGAAAATGGACAGCAAAATACAAAAGATAATGAATCTCATTCGCAAAGAAGACATAAAAATGGTTGACTTCAAAATGGTTGATATTAACGGTCAGTTCCGTCATGTAACCATTCCTGCAAAGGATTTTTCTGAAGAAGTTATGAAAAACGGAATAGGCTTTGACGCTTCAAACTACGGTTATGCGGTAGTTGAGAAAAGCGATATGGTGTTCATTCCTGACCCCGAAACAGCTTCGATTGATCCGTTTTGCGAAATTCCAACTCTCTCAATGACAGGCAATGCCATGATTATTGATAGCCCAGAAAACCGCCCTCTTGCACAGTATCCGCGCAATATCGTTCTTGCGGCGGAGCAGTATATGAAGGATACCGGCGTTGCGGATACAATGCTCATTCTTCCTGAGTTTGAGTTCTATCTCTTTGACCAGGTCGGCTGGGAAGTCGCTCCGAATTCCATTGGTGTGTCTATGGATGCCGTTCAGTCGCATTGGAACAGTGCGTGCGAAGGAACCGGCAATGTTGTGCCGAAACAGAAGAACTATCACGTCGCAAAGCCTATGGACGTTTCCTATGAAGCTCGAAGTGAGATGTGTATGCTTATGGAGGAGGCAGGAATTGGTATAAATTACCATCACCCCGAAGTAGGCGCATCCGGTCAGTTTGAAATTGAGCCGAAGCTTGGGCAGATGTCCAAAATGGCTGATGCTACAATGATGATAAAGTATATCATTCACAATGTTGCAAGAAAGTACGGAAAATCAGCAACCTTTATGCCGAAGCCTGTTATGGGTGAGGCAGGAAGCGGAATGCACGTTCATATGCTTCTTTTGAAGGACGGTGAGCCGGTGTTCTCAGACGATAACGGTTATGCTAACCTCAGCGAGACGGCACACTACTTTATGGGTGGCCTTCTCAAACATATTGCATCGCTCTGTGCTATAACAAACCCGAGCACAAACTCCTTCAAACGCCTTGTCCCGGGATTTGAAGCTCCTGTAACTGTTGGATATGCAACGTCTAACCGCAGTGCAGTAATCCGTATTCCTGCATATGCAAAAGCACCGAACCTTAGACGGTTTGAGCTTCGCAATCCGGATGCAACCTGCAACCCATACTTCTGCTATGCAGCAATCCTTATGGCAGGCCTTGACGGTATCAAGAACAAGATTGACCCGCATGCAAACGGTTGGGGTCCGTATGACGTTAACCTCTTTAATCTTCCTGAGGAGGAAAAGTCGAAGCTCACAGGGCTTCCGACTTCTCTTGAAGAGGCGCTCGATGCTCTTGAAAATGACCACGATTATCTCATGGAAGGCGGCGTTTTCCCGGAAGCTCTCATATCCAATCTTATTGCATCCAAGAGAAAGGAATGTCGCGAGCTTGCAGCTATTCCCACTCCGGCAGAGTTTGACAAGTATTATAACCTTTAATTCTTGCGAATTCTTAAAAAAGCAAACATTTCAATTAAAAAGTTTTAAATAAGTAACGCACACTTGCCCGAAGGAAGTTATATTCCGTCGGGCAAGCTATATGAAAGAGTAAACGAAAAAATATGACGCGCTTTTTCATCTGTCACATTTGCCTGATGGGAGGGAAAATGTGAGTTTCATGTGCTGTTCGTTTACTCTGCTCAATATTATGTTATGCAATTTGCTTTGAAATGTTCATTGACCTTTTTCTTTATAGTGGTATAATATAAGAACAAATGTTTTTGGAGGAATATATAATGGCTATTGTATCACCGTCAATTTTGTCGGCGGATTTTGCGAACCTTGAAGCTGAAATGAAGCGCCTCGAAGTGGCAGGTGCCGACTGGGCCCATGTTGATGTTATGGATGGGCACTTTGTTCCGAATATTTCAATCGGCGCGCCTGTTGTAAAGGCGCTTTCCAAGGTATCAAAGCTTCCGCTTGATGTTCATCTTATGATTTCAGACCCCGCTTTTTATCTTGATGACTTTATAAAAGCAGGCGCATATCTGATAACTATTCACGAAGAATGCGATTCTGATATTGAAGAAACCTTAAAGCGCATTCGTGCGGCAGGGGTAAAAGCAGCTCTTTCAATTAAGCCGAACACTCCCGTATCAGCTCTTGAAAAGTATATCGACCTTCTCGATATGGTGCTTATTATGACTGTTGAGCCTGGATTTGGCGGGCAGAAATTCATTGAAAAGTGCCTTCCGAAGATTTCGGAGGCGAGAGAGCTTATAAACAAGAGAAATCCTGCGTGCCTTCTCCAGATAGATGGGGGAGTCACATGTGAAAATGTTGATGCCGCAAAAGAAGCAGGGGCTGACGTATTTGTTGCAGGATCTTCTGTTTTTGGAGCGGCAGATATGAAAGTGGCGATAGAGTGCTTAGGAAAGTAATCCTCATGGAAGGAGTTGTTCCTTAAATGCAGAGAAAAAAGCAGAGCTTCTTTAAAGGGGCTGTTATCCTTTCTGTTGCCGCGGTTATTGTAAAGCTTCTCGGGCTTTTCTTTAAAATTCCGCTCACGAACATTCTCGGCGGCGATGGAATGGGGTATTTTTCAACGGCTTACGATCTCTATATGCCGGTATATGTCATTTCAAACGCAGGGCTTCCGGTTGCCATTGCCAAGATTGTCGCTGAATCTGTTTCTGAAAAAAGGTTTCTGGATGTCCGCCGTACTTTAAAAATAGCAAATCTCGTTTTCTTGATTACAGGAACGATAGGCTTCTGTATCCTGTTTTTTGGTGCGGGCTTCCTTGTTAAAACAATAAATAATCCCGGTGCCTATCTTGCTGTTATGGCAATGGCGCCTACAGTCTTTTTTGTGTGTCTTACGTCTGCTTATAAAGGCTATTATGAAGGCCTTTCAAATATGTACCCGACAGCGCTTGCGCAGGTGGTTGAGGTCGTAGTAAAGCTCGTTTTCGGGCTCGGGCTTTCAATGGCGACATATAAGCTCGGCATGAGCCAGTTCGAAGCAAGCGGAACTGTTTTTGGAAAAGTTTTTGAAAGCTTCGAAGCTGCAAAGCTCTATGTTTTGCGATTTGCAGCGGCCGGGGCGATTTTAGGAGTCGCACTTGGTACCTTCGGAAGTTGGCTCTCTGTTTATATCCGACACAAGAAGAGTGGGGATAGAATTACGGAAGAAGAGCTTTCTTCGCCGCAGAAGGTCACTCCGACAAAGACAATTCTCAAAAAGATTGTGAAAATTGCAGTCCCCATAGCTCTCGGCTCATGTGTAGGGCAGATTACGGGGGTTATAGATTTGTGGTCTGTTCTGAATCGTCTTGATTTTGCAGTGCAGTTCGATTTTGATGCAATCAAAAATATCTACGGTTCAGCAATCCCGGCAGGCAAGGACCTTGCGAGCATCCCGAATTATTTAAACGGTTGTTATAAAGGGCTTGCCGTCAATTTGTACAATCTCATTCCGACATTCACAGTCGCCTTCGGGGTGAGTGCACTTCCTGCAATAACAACGGCATGGACGGAGAAAAACTCTGCTGAGCTTAAAGAAAATGTAGAAGCCGTGCTCCGTATGACGATGCTCCTAGTTCTCCCTGCGGGAATAGGAATGTCATCTCTTTCTCACGGTATACTCACGCTTCTCTACGGCGCAAGGCCCGATGAGGTCGAGATTGCAGCACCGTTGCTTGCAATTCTTGGCATAGCAGTAATCTTCTCGGCTGCCTGCTCGCCGATTAACAGTATGCTTCAAGGCATCGGCAGGGCAGACCTGCCGGTTAAAATTATGGTCGTGTGTGCAGCGTTTAAGCTGGTTTTCAACTATATAACTGTCGGCATTCCGGAAATAAACATAAAGGGTGCACCGATAGGCACGTTGCTTTGTTACATTCTTATAATGACAATCAGCTTGTATTTCCTCATAAGAAATACGAAATTAAAGCTTAACTATATCACCGTGTTTGTTAAACCTGCAATTTCCGCGATTTTATGTGGTGTTTCAGCTCGTCTTTCTGCAGAGGCTTTTCAGATGATATTCTCTGAGAGGTTTTCAACTCTCTTGGGAATAGCGGTAGGCATAATAGTCTATCTTGCTGCGCTTATTCTTCTGCGAGCGATAAGCGAAGAGGATATCTGCAGGCTTCCGAAAGGTGATAAGCTTGCAAGGTTATACAGGAAACTTACGGGTATAAAGCGATAACAAAAATGGCTGTGGCAAAATGCCACAGCCATTTTTTGCTACATAAACTGAGAATTAAACATTTCACGGTAGAAGCCACCCGAGTTCATCAGCTCATCGTGCGTTCCAGATTCCGTAATTTCTCCGTTTTTTATAACAAGGATTATATCCGCATTGCGTATGGTGGAAAGCCTGTGGGCAATAACAAAGCAGGTCTTATCAACCATAAGCCTTCGCATTGTGTCTTGAATGTGCTTTTCTGTCTTTGTGTCAACGTTTGAGGTCGCTTCATCAAGAATAAGGAGCTTTGAATCTGCAAGCATCGCGCGGGCAATTGTGAGAAGTTGCTTTTGCCCTTTTGAGATGTTTGTTCCGCCATCAACAAGAAGAGTGTCATACCCATTCGGCAACCGCCTTATATAATCATCTATTCCGGCATCGCGACAAACTTTCGTAACATCTTCGAGTGTTGCATTTTCTTTTCCGTAAGCGATATTCTCAAAAACCGTGCCATGGAAAAGCCAGGTGTCCTGCAAAACCATTGAATATGCAAGGCGTGTGCTTTTTCGCGTTGCGGTGCAAATGTCCACGCCGTCAAGAGAAATTGTTCCGCGATCAGGGTCGTAAAAACGCATGAGGAGATTTACAAGAGTTGT
Source organism: Eubacteriales bacterium (assembly GCA_045649265.1). GTDB lineage: Bacteria > Bacillota > Clostridia > Oscillospirales > JAAYXM01 > SIG480. The sequence continues at coordinate 32,231 of JAZRPO010000005.1, read as the reverse complement.
TTTTCCGGCTCCTGTCGGACCCACAATCGCGACGAGCGCACCCTTTTCTGCGCGAAAACTCAGGTTTTTGATTACGGTTACATCGGGGAGGTAGGAGAAGGTGACATTAGAAAGCTGAACCTCGCCATTGACATCGGAAAACTCTTCTAAGTTAGTTGTGTCATAAGCTTCCGGCTCTTCATCAAGAAGCGCAAAAACTCGCTCGGCCGCCGAGAGTGTGGATTGAAGCTCGCTTATGATGTTTGCCACTTCATTAATCGGGCCTGAAAACTTTCGTGAATATAGTACAAACGAAGCGATTGAAGCAATAGTTATAAAATTTTTCAGGTAGAGCACAGCACCGAAAACACTGACAAGGGACATTGAAAGGTTGTTGATAAAGTTTACTGTTGGTCCAACAACGCTACCATAATAGTCAGCCTTGTAGTAAGCATTTACAGTATCATTATTTCTTTTTTCAAAGCTTGAAATAATATTTTCCTCGCGGTTATATGCCCTGATAGTTTTCTGGCCGCTTATCATTTCTTCAACAAAACCGTTCAGCTCGCCGAGCTTTTTTGAGCGTGCTCTGAACAGAGGGCGTGTTTTTCCGGCGATTAGCTTAACTGTCACAATGGTAAGGGGGACAGTAATGGCAAAAATGATAGTGAGCCTCGCAGAAATAGTGATCATCATAATAAGAGAGCCGATAACGGTTATAATTCCTGCAAAAATATGGACAATATCAGTTGAGAGGGAAGTGTTTATGGTGTCTGTATCATAGGAAATTCTGCTGAGAATATCGCCTATCGGATGAGTGTCAAAATATCCGACAGGAAGCTCTTGAAGCTTGTCAAAAATATTGCTTCTCATTCTGAAAATTATCTTGCGGCTTGTGTGTATCATAAGCTTTGAGAGTGCATAGGAAAGCACACCGGAAAGGATGTAGAAAACTGCCATAAGAATAATATAGGTCGGGAGCTTTGAAAACTCAACTTTGCCGATTCCCGGTTCAATACATCCTATCGCAAGTCCGGAGAGATATGGGCCTACAAGGGCGAGCGCGTTGCTGAAAACAGTCAAGAGTATTGCGACGATAAAATAAGGATAAAATGGTGCAACGAATTTCAAAAGACGAAGTATGGTGTGACTGCGTCGAGGATTATCGGTATTATTCAAGATACTCACCTCCAAGCTGCAGTTTTGCAGTTTCAGAATATGCGCAGCAGGAGTTTATGAGCTCTTCATGTGTTCCGAGCCCTATGCAGTTTCCTGAATCAAGGACGAGAATTTTATCAGCAAACATAACCGAGCTTACGCGTTGTGCAACTATAATCTTTGTCTTGTCTGAAAAATCATTTCTCAAAGATTCGCGAAGCTTTGAATCGGTCTTGTAATCAAGAGCAGAAAATGCATCGTCAAATATAAGAAATTCACAGTTGCCTGCAAGTGCTCGGGAGATAAGCAAGCGCTGCTTCTGACCGCCACTGAAATTAGCGCCTTTTATGCTAACTTCAGCATCAAAGCCACCTGCTTCTGAAATAAAGGAATCTGCCTGAGCGGAGGTAATTGCATTTTCCATATCATTAACGGAAATCGTTCTGCCGAAAGAAATATTCTCTCCAATCGTATCGTGGAAGAGGGTATCGTTTTGCAGAACTGTTCCGAATTTCCTGCGAAGCTCGGAAAGAGTAAACGAATCAATGCTTACTCCGTTTATGTAAATCTCACCGTTGTCAGGTGTGTAGAATCTCAAAAGGAGTGAAATTATTGATGTTTTGCCTGAACCTGTCGCACCCAAAATGCCCAGCGTTTCACCTCGTTTTAGTGAGAAGTTAATGTCTGAAAGCTTGAATCCGGAACTTTCATAACCAAAGCAAACGTTTTTGAATTCTACTGCCGGAGCCGAAGAATTTTCATAAACCTCGCCACCGATAGAAAGCTCATCGGGCCGTGCAAGAACCTCATCTATTCTTCCGGCAGAAGCAGAGGCACGGGAAAAATTCATAAAAATTCTTGTAATCATCATTATAGAGTTTAGAATTATTGTGAAATATGTCATAAAGGCGATAATGTCACCGATTTCGCTCTTTCCGTAATTTACGCGATAAGCACCAATGAGGATTACAGCACAAAGCCCCAGATTTAAAATTATATTCATTGCAGGGCTTGTGAAAGCCATTACCGATTCGGCGTGCTTTTGCTTCTTTGTTAGGTCAGCGTTTACATTGTAAAAACGCTTTTTTTCATAGTCGCTTTTTGACAACGCTTTTATAACGCGGATTCCTGATGCGTTTTCGCGGACAGTGCGAATAACAGAGTCAGATGCGGCTTGAACTGCTCTGAAAAGCTTTGCGCTCTTTTTTGATACAAAGTATGTCGTAAAAGAGACAAGCGGAATTAAGAGAATGAGAACGAGAGTGAGAACAGGGTCTGATATAAACGTGATAATAATGCCCCCAAAGAGAAGAATGGGAGCACGGATGCCAATGCGTTGAATCATTCCTAGTGCGTGATGAACGGCATATGTATCGGAGGTCATTCTGTGAATGAGCGACGGTACGGTGAGTTCATCAACATCTGTATTTGAAAGGTAGGAGATTTTCTTAAAAAGAGAAAGCCGTAGCTGTTCTGTTGCATCTCTTGAAACTGAGGCTGCCATTCTGTTTGCAATTATGTTTCCGAACAATGCAGTAAGACAGAATGCAAGCATAGCAAGACTCCAGATATAGACCTCATTTATGCTGTTTCTAGGAATAACTTCGTCAATTATATGTGAAAGAGCCCAAGGAATGCAAAGATCCATAAGGGTTCCGACAGTTTTGATTGAAAGCCCGAGAGCTATTTTTCTTTCAAAACCACGCAAATATGAAAAAAGCTTTCCCAAAACACTTCACCTCCTCGGTTTTTATAGTAATTGTATCATACTTTTTTTCCTATTTCAATAAATAGTACAATGTAAACAGAGATAAATGAATGGAGTAATTTTATGGAGAAATCAGGTTGAATTTTTTCAAATTTTGTGCTAAAATTAGAAATAATAATTTGTGATCTTGGGGGCGCATTTTTATATGGAATTTTCAAGCAGAATATCATCTCTTAAACCGTCGGCTATCCGTGAAATCTTAAAGATGCCGAACGATCCTGAGCTTATCTCCTTTGCTGCGGGTAACCCCGCTCCGGAAAGCTTTCCGGTTGATGCTATGAGCAGAATTGCTTCAACAATTTTTGAATCAAAGGCTGCAAGCGCTTTGCAGTATGGTATCAGTGAGGGGTATGCTCCTCTTCGTGATATTACGAAAAAGCGTATTAATGAAAAATACGGAATCGGAACAGAAGATGACGATGTTATAATTACAAGCGGCGGACAGCAGGTAATTGAGATGACCGCGAAAATTTTACTCAATGAGGGAGATGTCGTTCTGTGTGAAGACCCCAGCTTTATAGGTGCGCTTAACGCTTTTCGTTCTTATGGTGCAAAGCTTGTGGGAGTATCCCTTGATGAAGATGGGATGAACATGGATGAACTTGAAGAAAAACTTCAAACGGAGAAAAACGTCAAGATTATCTACACGATCCCGACATTCCAGAACCCTACCGGTACGACAATGAGCCTTGCTCGCAGAAAAAAACTTCTTGAGCTTGCTGAGAGATATAATGTAATCATTCTTGAAGACAGCCCTTATTTTGAGCTGCGCTTCCGAGGTGAGCATATCTCCACAATAAAAAGCATGGATACAAACGGAAGAGTAATCTTCTCGGGTTCATATTCAAAAATCCTTGCACCCGGAATACGAGTAGGCTTTGTTTGCGCGAACAAAAACATTATTAACAAGCTGACTGTTGCAAAGCAGGTTTCGGATGTACATACAAATCTTTTCTTCCAGATTCTGACTACCGAATACATTGATAAATTCAATGTCGATGAGCATATCAAAAAAACCTGTGATATGTATCGCGTGAAAGCAGATAAGATGATAGAATGCATCTCGCGTGAATTTTCGCCGAAGGTTTCTTTTACTCGCCCTGACGGTGGTCTGTTCGTTTCGTGTACCATGCCGGAGGGATATGACGGTGCAGAGCTTGCCGCCCTTGCGAAAGAACAAAAAGTAGCGATTGTTCCGGGGTGTGCCTTCTCAGTAGATGAGGCAAAGATTTGCCCGACTTTCCGCCTGAATTTCTCGCTTCCCTCAATTAATCAGATTGAGACAGGAATAAGCCGTCTTGCAAAGGTGTTAAACAGCTATGTGGGATAGCGAAATCTTATAAGGAGTTGTACAATTATGGAAGCAACAGAAAAGAAACAACTTGTTTTTTCCGGAATTCAGCCATCCGGTAATATAACCATGGGTAACTATATGGGTGCGATTACCAACTGGGTTTCGATGCAGGATATATACAACTGTCTGTTTTGCGTGGTAGATATGCATGCAATAACTGTCAGGCAGGAGCCGGCAAAGCTTCGTGAGCAAACGCTCTCTCTCCTCGCTCTCCTGATAGGCTGTGGGCTTGATCCTGAAAAGAACATAATGTATATTCAGAGCCACGTTGCTCAGCATGCGGAGCTTTCTTGGATATTAAACTGCTATACCATGTATGGCGAGCTTTCAAGGATGACTCAGTTTAAAGACAAGTCGTTGAAGCATTCAGATAACATAAATGCAGGTCTCTTTGATTACCCGGTCCTTATGGCGGCGGATATTCTTCTCTATAATGCGGATTATGTTCCTATAGGTGAGGATCAGAAGCAACACCTTGAACTTGCACGCAATATTGCAGGGCGATTCAACAATTATCATGGTGATGTTTTTAAAATTCCGGAGCCGTATATACCAAAGGTCGGGGGGCGTATTATGAGCCTTGCCGAGCCTGATAAGAAAATGTCGAAGTCTGATGCAAACCCCAATGCATATATTCTTCTGCTTGACAAGCCTGATGATATAATGAGAAAGTTCAAACGTGCAGTTACCGACAGTGAGGCAAAGGTTGAATTCCGCCCAGATAAAGCAGGAGTCAGCAACCTTATGACGATTTTTTCCATAGCAGCAAACAAAACAATTCCTGAAATTGAAAACGAGTTTGCAGGTCGAGGATACGGAGATTTCAAAATTGCAGTCGGAGAGGCCGTTGTCGAGATGCTCAGGCCTATCCGTGAGCGCACTGAAGAGCTTTTGAAGAATAAGGATTACCTTGAAGAGGTTTATTCCAAAAACGCATTGCGAGCAGCGGCAATCGCAGAACGCAACATGGTTAAAATCCGTAAAAAAGTCGGGTTTGTTCCGAGACCAAGAGTGACATTAGGAGAAAAATAAAAAAAGAGGATTTAACAATGGATAAAATTATCCTTTTCAAAACTATTGCGGCATTTCTTGTTGCGGGGATTCTTTCTTTCGTGTTTTCTCCGCTTGCAAAGCATATTGCGCAAAAAATAGGTGCAATTGATATACCAAAAGACGACAGGCGTATGCACAAGAAGGCAATTCCAAGGCTTGGCGGTCTTGCAGTATTTTTCGCCTTCCTCATAACTGTTATATTTGTTGTTCCGATTAATGGGGAAATGCAAGGTATTTTGCTTGGGTCTGTTGTGATTGTTTTGCTTGGTGTTATAGATGATTCGGTTTCTCTGCCTGCAAAGCTTAAGCTTCTTGTACAGATACTTGCAGCCATAATCGTAGTCCTTCACGGAGTGAAAATAGATGTTATCTCCAATATCAACATTTTCAGCGACGCCTCATATTTAAGTCTTGGTATTTGGTCGGCTCCGATTACGGTCATCTGGATTGTCACAATCACAAATGCGGTTAACCTTATAGATGGGCTTGATGGTTTGTCCGTAGGTATTTGTACTATCGCCTCGCTTTCCTTGCTTGTTATAGCTGCTATTGTAGGAGAGTTCAATATTATGCTTATAACGGCGGTGATTGCGGGGGCGTGTATAGGCTTTTTGCCTTACAATATAAATCCTGCAAAGATGTTTGTGGGGGATACGGGCGCAACATTTCTCGGTTTCATTCTTGCAACCATCTCGATTCAGGGTATGTTTAAGACATATGCAATCTTGTCCTTTGCGGCTCCGTTTTTAATACTTGGCCTTCCGATTTTTGATACTTTATTTGCCATTTGCAGGCGCTTGCTTCGTGGGCAGAGCCCGATGCATGCGGATAGAGGCCATGTTCATCACAGGTTGATTGATATGGGATTTAGTCAGAGGCAGACCGTTCTTATTCTCTATTTAGTGAGTGGGATTCTCGGTATTTCGGCGATTTTGCTCGCATCAAGCGGAGCTGCGCGTGCATTGTTCTTTGTTGTAGCGGTTGTTGTTTTCTTTCTTATTGTTATCAATGCATATCACTTGATTTTTAAAAGAAAAAAACAAAAATAGGAAGATAATAAAAAATTTAAACATAAAAATCAAATAAATCAACATCATTTAAAAGCAAAGACAAAAAAATCTTTGCTTTTTTTATATATTTGATGTATAATACCTAAGTATAATGAAAAAGAGAGAGTTAAAAAAATGATGATTTTCGTGAGGTGTGGATATTGAAGGTGAAAGCCAATGTGTTTTTTCTCAAAATTTTAAGTAGTTTTTTAGTGGTAGCTCTTATTTCGGTTCTCGTTGTCGGAGCCTTTTGGGGCACAGGATCGTTTCATATTCAAAAAAGCACCCTTGAAATGCTCGATACTCAGTTTGAGGACGGTGCAAAGGATGTCTGTCGTATGCTTGCGCAGATCAGGTATGCCATGTCGGAACTTTCTGTTAAGTTTGCTGCAGATGCTGATTTTAAAAACGGCTCATACATCGAGAAAAACTTGTTGAGGGCAGAGATGCGCGCGGTGCTTGTTGACCGTCGTCAGAATGAGTTTTCAAAATATCTTTCAACAGCTTTTATGGTTGATACATCAAAAGAAGAATATATTTATGAGCTTACGGAGACACAGTCTGCTGAGGTTTTTTATAATCATTTTTTCGCAAACGAAACATATACTGATGAGTTTTGGATTTCAAAAACGACAAGCGGCGAGCTTTTTGAAATTTATCCCGCACTTACATATACTACGGTTCGTGATGCTAAGCGTATTGATATGAAGCTTATGCCGGTTTCCTATAAACCAAAGGATAAAAGCGAGTATCTTCTGGTTGCATTATTTGATATTGAAGCCATGGCAAATGATTTTGGAATATCCGGCCTTTATCTCAGTGACGGGAAAATGGTGTTTGCTTCGGAAGTGCTTTCCGAAGTTAAGAGCCGTGCCGGCGAGATTTCGGAAGGTAAAGTCAAAGGTGGAAATGTTTTTAAATATACCGATGAATTAAACGGAAATATTGAATTATATGATTTTGTTTCAGATTCTGAGTTTATTGGCGAAAATAAGAATATCGGAGGAGTGGCGATTGCTCTTTTTGTTGCCTTTGTTTTGATTGTTGTTGTAGCATCTGTCTTTTTCGCTTTTAGAATTTCAAAGATTTTTTCTCTTGCCTCGGATGAGCTTATGTCAAATGCTTCAGTTAAAACGAAATTCCCAAAGGGGATTTTTTGCGGAGCTGATTTTGTAGATGCGTTAAAGCTCATTTCGTTGTCTGAACGGAGGCCTTCCTCTGATGGAGGGCCGAAGGATTCTGTCCTTGATTCTATGATTTTGCAAGCACAAATGCGTGATGTGTATGTAGGGATAAATGACATAGAAGAGAAGATTAATTATGAAGACGGATTCTCTGTGATTTATTTTAAGGTAAGCTATATGAAGGAGCTTACTAATTATATGGACGATGAGGGGAAGGCAACCTTCCTTTTGAAACAGCTTATCGAAATGTATCTTGAAACGTGGAACGTTTCCTCTGTCACGTTCCAGACGGAGAAGAGGGGGATAGTTTCTGTTTTTGATGCCGCAGGAGTATCTGACCCGAAAGAGATTCTTGAAAAACTCATTATAAAGCTGTCAAATGAATCAGAATATGCATACTTTACGATCGTGGTGTCGGAAATTCACGATTCAAATGATAATGTTAAGGGTGTATATGAAAAGCTTGTTGAGATTTCGAAATACGGCCGTTTGGTTACAGAAACACAGGTTCTTTGTGAGGGTAAGGTTTCGAAAGATGTAAGCAGGTTCTATTTTTCTGTTGAAGAAATGGGGAAGCTGTCTGTTGTGATTCAAAACGGAACAGAAGAAGATGTTATCCGTAAGGTAGATGAAATCCTTGAATACAACCGAAGAAAGGACATAAATCGCTTTGAAATGTATCTGCTTTGCACGGAAATAGTAAACTGCGCTGTGAAGGTGGTGAACCGAGTTTTCTATGAAATGCCGCAGGTCTTTGACATTTCATCGGTTTATCGAAACCTCGAAAAAGCAGAAACGCCGCTTGAATATCGCGAAACCTGCATAAGTTTTTTACATGAGATAATTGAATATATAAAAAAGAACAAGCGTGAGGATGATTATATAATAAGTTATATTCTTGATTATGTTGAAAAACACTATTCTGAGGATATATACCTAAATCTTTTTGCAGAGAAGCTGAAGCTTACCGGTGCATACATATCATCATATTTTAAAGAAAAGATGAATGTAAATCTCACAGACTATATAAACAATTACAGAATTAAGAAAGCAGTCGTGTTAAGTGAGAATCCACAGAACAAAAACAAAGATATTGCAGAGCTTGTCGGGCTTCCTAATATAAATACATTTATAAGGCTTTTCAAGAAATATACAGGTTATACCCCGGGCGAATACCGAAAGAAACATTTTGGTGAGGATGGAAATAAATAGTAGAGGATATAAAAATTAAAAAATGGATGTAAATTAATGTCGATTATGCTCAAATGTTAACGATTTATTAACGCAAAAAAACAGTCATAAAGGTCTCAAAAAAAGCAAAAAACACGAATATTTACCTGTTTTTGTTTGCAGAAGTTTCGGTTAGTCAAAATAAATTTACATTTATACAATTTTTAATTATTTTTACTAAAATCTAAAAAAATGATGATGATTTAAAAAAGTGAGAGTTCATATTGGGTGTACACCTGTTGTATAATACCAATGCGGGGAAGTTTGCCGATTTATGCGGTTTTCTGATTCTGTTTTTCAGTCTTCCCGAAATCATTGTTTATATTGTGAGCGGATTGTCCCGCCTTACATTATAATATAGTATGTTCTCCGGCATCTGTCGGAAGTGGCATGCAAAAGAAAAAATCAAGGAGTTGAAAATTTTGAAAGCAACACAAAATCCTCCGGCAGAAGTTTTGCCAAACCCCTCTGTAAGAGCTAAGTCTGAATTTCTCAAGAAGTTTAACGACGGCAAATATCTTTTTTTCCTCGTTATTCCTATCTTCGTATGTCTTATACTCTTCCAGTATTTCCCGATGTTCGGAATTGTCATCGCATTCAAAGACTATAAGCCGTTTGTCGGCTTTATTGAAAGTGAATGGGTAGGTTTCGACCACTTCATCAGATTCTTCAATTATAAGTTTGCATGGAGAATGATCAGGAACACCTTCCTTATTTCATTTTATAGTCTTCTTTGGGGAACACCCATTACGATTGTTTTCGCTCTTATCCTCAATGAGACGAGAAACCTCAAGTTTAAGAAAATTGTTCAGACGGTCAGCTACATGCCTCACTTCCTTTCCACGGTTGTAGTTGTTGGTCTTGTATCAATGCTTCTTTCTCCGACAGGCGGTATTCTTGCAAGATTCCTCAATTCAATCGGTGTAGAGTCCCAAAACATTCTTGCAGAAGCAAAGTATTTCCGAACAATCTTCGTAGCTTCCGGTTGTTGGCAGGGCACAGGTTGGGGCGCTATCATCTATCTTGCTGCTCTTTCCAATATTGACCCGCAGCTTTATGAAGCTGCCGTTGTTGACGGTGCAGGTAAGATGCGTTGCACGTGGCATATTACTCTTCCGAGTATTGCTCCGACAATCATCACATTACTTATTCTCAGAATGGGTTCATTGCTCAGTGTTGGTTTTGAAAAGGTATTCCTCCTTCAGTCCCCGTCAACATATGAAACATCTGAGGTTATTTCTACATACGTTTATCAGGCAGGTCTTCAGTCTAACAGCTTCAGCTATGGTACTGCGGTTGGTTTGGCTAACTCACTCGTAAGCTTGTTGCTTGTCTTAATTTCAAACTACGTTTCAAAAACTGTCAGTGAAACAAGTCTTTGGTAAGGAGGAAAAGAGAAAATGGTTGAGAAAAAAATTACTGTTGGTTGGTTCCTTAGAAACATCTTTCTTTGGTTCGTTCTTTTTGTTACGATTTTCCCCTTTGTCCATATGATTGCAGTTTCTCTTTCGGATATATGGGATGTTATCACCGGCGGAGTAAGCTTTTTGCCTAAAGTTGGAGGCAAGGTAGGCGTGCAGTTTGGTGTATATAAGATGGTTCTTTCAGACCCGCTTCTTTTTAGAGCATACGGAAACACAATTTATTACACTGTTTTAGGAGTATTGGTTTCCCTTTTCGTTACTTCAACTGGTGCATATGCTCTGAGTAGGGCGTCAAGGTTCCCGGGCGGCAAGACTATAAACTTTCTTGTTTTGATTTCGATGTTCTTTGGCGGCGGTATGATTCCTATGTTCCTTTGTATCAAAGCATATGGCTTGCTTGATACGGTCTGGGCCATCGTTCTCCCGCCCGCGTTCAGTGCATATAACACTATTGTTATGAGAACCTTTTTCGTCAACTTCCCGAAGGAAATTGAAGAATCCGGCCGTCTTGATGGTCTTAATGATATTGGTGTTTTCTGGTATCTCGTTCTTCCGACATCAACCGCGGTCCTTTCTACAATCGGTCTCTTTGTTGCGGTTGCTCAGTGGAACTCCTTCATGCCCCCGCTCCTTTACCTCAATGATGACACCAGGTATCCGCTTCAGATTATACTCCGCCAGATAATTCTCCAGAGCAATATGGAAGAATTTGCGGGTGCAGCTACTGATATTACCTTTGCAGAAGATTCTGTTAAGTATGCGACAATCTTTGTTGCGGTTGCACCGATTATTGCGGTATATCCGTTCTTGCAGAAATACTTCGTCAAGGGCGTTATGATTGGTTCTGTCAAGGGTTAAGCTTGAATTTTCAACTCATTATTTATTCTTCCCGAGCGGAAAGGTATTCCGTTCGGGAAGTTTTTTTATATGCAAAATAACATAATGCTTGTCTATCGAATAAAAAAATGGTATAATGTTATTTGTTAAACATTTGTGATGCTTCTGTTAGCTTGTTTCTTCGGCAAGTTTATTAACAGATATAAAATTTTGATATGAAAACGAAAATTAAAATATTTTATTGGGGCAAGAGATTATGGTAATACGTGTTACGGAAGATAATTTTGAAAAATATGATGCTTTTCTTAAGAATCATGAAAATGGGCATTTTATGCAATCTCTTGACTGGCGTGATTTCAAGTGCGACAAAAATAGCTTTGCCATAATGTGTGAAGACGATGAAGGCGAAGTTTGCGGCGTAATGCTTATGTTCGTCATGAAGGTAAGAAGAACAGATAAAATCTACCTCTATTGTCCTCGCGGGCCTGTGTGTTCAAGAGAAGATGCAAAGGTTTTGTCGGAGCTTCTTGCTGAAGCAGAAAAAATCGCAAAGGAAATTGGCGCATATAAGTTGACGCTTGACCCTGATATAACTGCCGGAGATATAGCCTGGCTTGACTATTTTGACAGAAAAGGCGCTGCAATCGGAGAAAATGCGAGAGATAACGGGATTTTACAGCCGTTCTCTGTTTACAGGATAGATGTAAATAAGAGTGACGAAGAGCTTATTGCCTCTTTTCACTCAAAAGCGCGTTACTGTGTCCGTGCTTCGATAAAAAGCGAAGCGGTTTGCAGGCTTGGCACGAGAGAGGATATTCCTGTTTTGTGTAAGCTGCTATCGGAAACTGCATCGCGTGACGGTTTTACAGCTCGCGGAGAAGAATATTTTTACGATATGTATGATGCGCTCGGCGAAAAAATGTGCAAGCTATTTATTGTAGAGATTGGCGGGCGTGCAATCGCAGCTTCGGTCCTGATTGCTTATGCAGGAAAAAGCTGGCATATGTACGCCGGAAGCTCGGATGAGTTTAAAGAAACTTTCCCGAATTTCCTTATGCAATGGGAAATGATGCGATGGTCAAGAGATAATGGATGTATGCTTTATGATATGCGCGGGATAGCAGGAGAAAAAGATAAGCTAACTCCGATTGAGGGCCTTGTCAGGTTTAAAAAACGCTTCGGAGGCGAGCTTGTATCTTTTGTAGGCCGTATAGACGTTGTTTATGATAGGAAGGCAGATGTAAGATTAAGGCTTCTTATGAAACTTTTTGAGCTTGTGCGAAAGATATTGGGAAGGAAATAAGAGATATGATACGATACGTGACAGATGAAAGCAGTGCAAGGGCGTATGAAAAATTTGTACAATCTCACCCCAAGGGGCATTTTGTAAAGTCACTAAAATGGGCGTTTTTTAAAAAACCGTGGAAGTGCGATGCATTTATGTCATGCGATGAAGACGGAACGGTTCGGGGAAGCATGCTGATTATGACAAGCCGAATCCCAAAAACAAAATATACGCATATGTATTGTCCGCGAGGCCCGGTAACAGATGATGGTGACACAGCAACGCTTCTTGAACTTCTTGCAGAAAGTCGCAAGCTCGGCGAACAATATAATGCCTATGAGCTCTCGATTGACCCGGATATTACAGAGGATTCTCCGTATCTTTCAGAGCTCTGTTCTGCCGGATTCGCGGTTAACAACACGAAGCATCGTCCGGAATATTTGCAGGCGCGCTATGTTTTCCGACTCCCGATAAACGGAAGAAACGAAGAAGAGGTTTTTGCGGCATTTCATTCAAAGACACGATACAATGTCCGCCTTTCTGTGAAAAAAGGAGTTACCTCGCGAATCGGCACAAAGGAAGATTTGCCCGCATTTGTTGAGATAATGAAGGAAACCGCCGTTCGAGACGGATTTATTGCGCGTAGTCTTAAATATTTTGAAGATATGTATGATGCGCTTGCGCCGGACAATTTGAGGCTTTATCTCATGGAGTATGAGGGCGAGGTTATCTCGGGTGCAATAGCAATTCTTTATGGCGATAAGGTATGGTATCTTTATGGGGCAAGCAGCAACCGTGAGCGCAACCGTATGCCAAATTACATGATGCAGTGGGAAATGATTAAATGGACAATCGAAAATAACTGCAATATATATGATTTTCGGGGAATTACGGGTGATATGGAAAAAACAACGCTTGACGGTCTTATCCGTTTCAAAGCAGGCTTTGCGGGTGAAAGATGTGATTTTGTAGGAAAGCTTGATATGGTTTTCAAACCGAAAGCGGCAAAGATAATAGAAAGCTTACAGTCAAACTATCGCGCAATAGTCAGAAAAGCAGGCATATTAAAAGAAAAACTCTCAATGAAATAAGCAAAAAGCTTGAAGCAAGGGAAGTTGCTTCAAGCTTTTTGCTTATTTTAAAGAGTATGGCGCATATATATGTTTCCGTCTAAGTCCTTCCAGAGAAACTCTTGATCCGAAATCAGCATATAGCTGTTTTTTGAACCCTCCTTCGGAATGGAAACAGAGCCCGGATTGCAGTAGAGAAAATGGTTTCCAAACTCTTCGCATTTGGGAATATGAGTATGCCCGTGAAGAAGGATGTCTCCCGGATTAAGCTCGGGAGGCATCTTTGTGTTAAACTTATGACCGTGAGTAATAAAAATAGTCTTATCTTCCAATGGAAGCAGCGCATATTCAGCCATAATAGGAAAATCCAGAACCATCTGGTCAACCTCAGCGTCACAATTTCCACGCACGCAGAGAATTTCATTTTTCAGAGCATTGAGCATTGAAATAACTTCTTTCGGGGCATATTCGCCCGGAAGGTCATTTCTGGGGCCATGATAGAGGATGTCTCCGAGAAGTAAAAGCTTGTCTGCGCCTTCGTGATTGTACGCATTGATAAGTTTCCGGCAGAAGTATGCCGAGCCGTGAATGTCAGAAGCAACTAAAAGTTTCATTTCTTCTCCTTTATTTTTCGTAGATATTTTTTAAAAAAGCAATTTCTTTTGCGTAGCCTGCAAGCTCGTTTGGCGTTTCGAGATAGAACGGGAGGTGAGCGAGCTTATTGTGGTTTATAATAGCCTTAAAAGTCTCAACACCGAGATGACCTTCACCAATTTTGGCATGGCGGTCTTTGTGGCTTTCATATCCGTGAAGGCTGTCGTTCAAATGTATGGCATGAAGCCTTGAAAGACCTATAATTTCATCAAATTCGGAAAGGACTTCATCAAGATTTTGCTTTATATCATAGCCACCGTCAAAAATGTGACACGTATCGAGGCATACGCCGAGCTTTTCGCTGTATTTGACCTTGTCAATTATTGCGCGAAGCTCGCAGAATTTTCCGCCGATTTCGCTGCCTTTTCCCGCCATAGTTTCAAGAAGAATTGTTGTTGTCTGGTCAGGAGAGATAATCTCGTTCAAGAGCTCCGCTATAAGATCAATTCCAATATCAACGCCTTGTCCAACGTGTGAACCGGGGTGGAAATTATATAAATTTCCGGGAGTTGCTTCAAGGCGGTCAATATCATCGCGCATTGTCATAAGTGCAAATTCACGTATTCTTGAATCGACAGAGGCTGCGTTTAAGGTGTACGGAGCATGGGCGAGAATAGTGTTGATTCCGTTTTCTTTTGCAAATTCAAGAAAAGCTGAAACATCATCCGGGTCAAGAGGTTTTGCTGAGCCGCCGCGCGGATTGCGGGTGAAAAACTGGAAAGTATTCGCGCCAATTTCTAGGGCTGTTTTGCCCATAGCAAGATATCCGCCGGAAGAAGAGAGATGGCATCCTATCGTAAGCATGGTAGCCTCCTGCATGAGAAAGATTTATCAAAAGATAGCAGATTACAAAAGTTCGAGCTGTGTCGTTTTTTACATAAGAGGGACAGCATAATTTGCTCCATCCTTTGAAATATACAGGATGTTGTTTGCAAGAAGGAAGGTATGTTGTGCATTGGCTGTTGTGAAAGTATTTGTTAAAAGAGAGGCATCATAGAAAATATCTTTTTCGGGAAACCGGAGTTCGGTGTCTGAGCGCGATTTCGGGATGAAACCTAAGCGGCCTTCTTTTGAGTCGTTTGCGATTATTCGATATTCGCCGGAGGGAGTCCACACCTGCACAGCATATCCACCGTTAATTCTGCGAGAGGCAAGCATCATATCGGGAGAGTTGTTAATTGTTCTTGTGAAGCGGTAAGAGTCGGATTCTTTTCCGTATCTGACTGTGTATTCGTAGTTGTCAATAACACCGTTTTCGTTTTTTTGTGCTATGATTTTCCAAGAGTTTTCTACATCAAGATCTGAAATCTCTATATTATCAAAGCCTTGTTCTTTCATGATCTTTTTCGTTGTGATGCTGGGCTCAATCTCCATAATATATGATGCTGCAATAAACTCATCACATCCGATAGTATACTTGTCTGCTTCAATGGGAACCCAAGCGGAATCACCACTGAAAGAAACTACCGTTGAATACATTTCGTTTCCGATAGTCGCCCTTAAAGAATTCATCTGATTGTAAGAATCAGCAAGTGGAACTTCTTGGTCATATGAGAAAGAGGAGGAAGGGTCAAGCGCTTCGGGCTGAACCTCAGTTGTTACCGGAGCGACGCCCGAGAGAGCCTCAGGCTCTTGAGAGAGAGAGCACGCTGAAAAAAAGAAAATCAGAAATAGTGACAGCGAGAGAGAAAACATCTTTAAAGTCATAACATAAATCCTCCAAAGGTCAGAATTGAAAGAGAAACAAACATTATTAATACTTAATTTATATTATAACCTCACATACGAATTATTGCAACAAAAAATAGTACGGCAGAAATTATTAAAGCTGCATAAAAAAGGAAAGAAAGTAAAAAACTAATCAAAAAACAAGGAGAAAATATATGAGTCGAAGACTGCTTGTTCGAGCTATATCATTTATTGCCTTTGCGCTTATAATCAGCTTTGTAATGAATTTGGAAAATCAAAGGCGAATAAAAAGATATGAGCAGGTAATTTCCGATAACTACTATTATGCGTTTTCTGAAATTGTATCAGGGATGACAAAGATTGATTATGCACTGGAAAAATGCGCTTACTCGGGCGATACGTCTATGATTGCAAGCCTCTGCGAAGAAGTCTTTTGTCAGGCAGAAACGGCATCACGCGCACTGTCAAGACTTCCGTTGAATGAACTGCATTTAAATAATACAACTGACTTCATTTCCAAAACGGGAGATTTTGCATATTTTATTTCAAAAAAGGTCGCACATGGGCAAGAAATTTCCAATGACGAGAAAAAAACTCTTATGAGTTTGTCTGAGGGCGCAAATGATATTGTAACAGAGCTTCACAGAATATCCAACCGCTTGGAAAAGGAAAACCTTGATATTGCAGAGATTGATTATACGAACGAAGAAAATTCAACAATCAAAGATATAAAAGAACTTGAGCGCGAGTTTTCCGAATATCCGGTTCTCATCTACGATGGGCCGTTTTCTGATGAGACCGGCGGCAAGGCAGAGTATTTGCAGAAATTGGAGACTGTTCCTGAGACAGAAATGAAAAAACGTGCAGAAGCGTTTTTGGGTCTTGATGCCGGCAGCCTTTCAAAAGAAGGGGAAAGGGATGAAGATGATGTAGAGCTTGTCAGCTTTACAGATGGTAGCGTGTATCTAGATGTAACAAAAAAGGGTGGTTACGTTATACGCAGTATTTCGGCAGCAACGCCCGGTGAGAAAAGGCTCAGTGTTGAAGACGGGCTTTCAAAAGCAAGAGAATTTATGAAAGAAAAAGGGTTCGGGGCTTTTCAAGAAACCTATTATATGTGCTATGACAAGAGCCTTGTAATAAACTTTGCTGCGAAGCAGGGGGATGTGACGATTTATTCCGAGCTTATAAAGCTCACGGTATCGCTTTCTGACGGCAGTATAATTAACTTTGATGCTTCGGGGCATTTTAAAAACAAAAAAGAGCGGGCATTGCCGGATATTTCGAAGGAAAGAGAGCGGGCAGAGGAAAAGGTTGCAAAGGAATTAAAAATTCTTTCATATTCACCGGCGGTAATCCCGAACGATGCAAACGGAGAGGTGTTGGTGCACGAATTTAAATGCGAAACACGAACAGGCGAGCACTGTATTGTTTATATAAATGCAGATACGCTTTTTGAAGAAAGAATACTGATTCTGATCGAAGATGAGAACGGAACTCTCGCAATATAAAATCAGAATTGTCGAACGCAATTTATCAAACCTTGCGTTCGGCAATTTTTTTGTGCAAAATGCGAAGAGGAAGGAATATTTTCGTCTGAAAAGTGTATCTCAGAACTGTTTTTATAGGTATGTAGAAAAAAATAAAAAAAATCAGAAAATAAAAAGGTACAATTTTATTTTAAATTATCTTAATTTTTCAAAAAAAGACCATTATATGTTATTTTTTTGAAAAAAAGAAAAAATTTCCTCGAAAATCGGCAATTTTATGTATTGCAAAATCCTGCGCGGATTGTTATAATTATGACAATCACATAATAAAGGTTGTACATAAGGATACACCGCTTTTCCGTGCTGACAAAATAAATGTCAGTGCGGGATTCGTGATGTCTGAAAATATTTTCAGGCACATTCCAAAAGTATCATGCTTAAAAAACAGGGGGCGAAATTATGAAGTTGAGTTATTTCCCGGGGTGCACATTAAAAAACAAAGCTAAGGAGCTTGACACATATGCGCGCAGAAGTGCCGAGGCTTTGGGTATCACTCTCGAAGAAATAAAAGAATGGCAGTGTTGTGGAGGTGTCTTTACTACTGCAAGCGACGAAGTTGCTACAAAGCTTTCCTCCGTTCGTGCGCTCAAAGAAGCAAAGCGTAACGGTCAGGCGCTTGTCACCGTTTGTTCTGCATGTCATAACGTGATTAAGCAGACAAACAACGCAATGAAGGACGCTCAGTTTGCCGACAAGGTGAACCGCTATATGAACGAAGAGCCGTATGAGGGGGATTGTGAGGTTTATCACTACCTCGAAATGCTCCGTGACCTTGTTGGTTTTGATAGAATCCGCGAGAAGGTCGTAAATCCGCTTACAGGTAAGAAGATTGCCGCATATTACGGATGTCTTCTTCTGCGCCCGGGCAAGGTCATGCAGATGGATGATCCGGAGAATCCGCAGATTATTGAAGACTTTATCCGTGCAATCGGTGCAGAGCCGGTGTATTACTCATACAGAAACGAATGCTGCGGAGGCTATATTGCACTTGAAAGTGCAGAGCTTGCAAAGAAAAAGTCAAACCGCGTAAGTGACTGTGCCAAGGTTTGCGGTGCGGAAATGATGGTTACGGCATGTCCGCTGTGCAAGTATAACCTTGTTAAAAACGGATCTGAGATTCCCGTTGTTTATTTTACAGAGCTTCTTGCAGAGGCTCTCGGCGTGAAGGAGGATACCAATGTCTAACGATATTAAAGCATTGAGAGACGAGCTTATACGCATAAGCGGAGTAAACCCGTCAAAATGTATGAAGTGCGGAAAATGCTCCGCTACCTGCCCGGCATATGAAGAGATGGAATATCATCCTCACCAGTTTGTCAGCATGGTTGAGAGCGGAGACATTGAGCCGCTTCTCAATTCCGATTCGCTTTATAAGTGTCTTGCATGCTTTGCGTGTCTTGAAAGATGCCCCCGCAACGTAGAGCCTGCAAAGCTTGTTGAAGCTGTTCGTCTTGCGGCAGTGCGCAAGCAGGGCAACAATCACTTGAAGGCAAATATGATTCCTGATTTGCTTGATGACGATATGCCACAGCAGGCCATCGTCAGCGCATTCAGAAAGTACACGAAGTAGGGGGGAGAAGTTAATGCAAAGAATCGGCGTATTTGTATGTTGGTGCGGAAGCAACATTGCTGCGACAGTTGATGTTCAGGCAGTGTCTGATGCGCTCAGCAAAGAACAAGGCGTAGTTTTCTCTACGAACTACCAATATATGTGCTCGCAGGCCGGGCAGAATATGATAATTGATGCGGTTCATGAGCACAACCTGACGGGTATCGTCATTTGCTCCTGCTCTCCGCGTATGCATGAGGCCACTTTCAGGAAAACAGCGGCCGCAGCAGGCCTTAACCCGTATATGGTCGAAATTGCGAATATCCGCGAGCAGTGCTCATGGGTACATAAGGATATAAAAGAAGGTACTGAAAAGGCAATAATCCTCGGAAAAGCAGCTATTGCAAAGGTTAACCTCAATGCTCCGCTTACTCCGGGTGAAACTCCGGTTACAAAGCGTGCGCTTGTCATCGGCGGAGGTATTGCAGGTATCCAGACTGCTCTTGATATAGCAGAGGCAGGATTTCCGGTTGATATAGTCGAGAAAAAGCCGACTATCGGCGGAAAGATGGCTCAGATTGACAAAACCTTCCCGACGCTTGACTGTGCAGCGTGTATCCTCACTCCTAAAATGGTTGATGTTGCGCAGAACGAAAAAATCAGAATTTTCTCATACAGTGACGTAGAAGAGGTTTCGGGCTTTGTCGGGAACTTTGAGGTAAAAATCAGGAAAAAGGCGCGCTATGTAAAAGAAGACGTCTGCACAGGTTGCGGAGCATGTCTTGAAAAGTGCCCGATGAAGAAAGTCCCCAACGAGTTCAACCTCAACATGGATAACAGAAGTGCAATCTACATTCCGTTTGCCCAGGCGGTTCCGAAGGTCGCAACCATTGACCCGAACACTTGCAATATGATAAAGAACGGCAAATGCGGAGTTTGTTCAAAGGTTTGTGCAGCAGGCGCTATTGACTATACCCAGAAGGATGAAATCGTTACGGAGCGTTACGGTGCAATAGTTGCGGCAACAGGCTTTAACCCGATTAGCCTTGACAAATTTGATGAGTTTGCATACAACCAGTCAAAGGATGTCATAACCTCTCTTGAATTTGAGAGATTGACAAATGCAGCAGGCCCGACAGCCGGAAAGCTCCTGCGCCCCTCGGACCACGAGCATCCGCATACAATCGTTTTTGTTCAGTGTGTCGGCTCGCGCTGTGATGCGTGTGCAGAGAAGGGCAAGGAATATTGCTCGAAGATTTGCTGTATGTACACTGCAAAGCACGCGATGCTTGTCCGAGATAAATATCCGGATACCGAGGTGTATGTATTCTATATTGACGTCCGTACTCCCGGTAAGAACTTTGACGAATTCTACCGAAGAGCAGTTGAAGAATTCGGCGTTAAGTACATCAAGGGAATGGTTGGCAAAGTTTCGCCTGAGGGCAAGAAACTCAAAGTTCAGGCATCTGACCTTCTCAATAACAAGCAGCTTCATATCGATGCAGACTTAGTAGTTCTTGCTGCTGCGATAGAGCCGGATAAATCAGCTCGCCCACTTGCAACAATGCTTACTGCAAGTATGGACACTAACGATTTCTTTACAGAAGCTCATCCGAAGCTTCGCCCTGTTGAAAGCCCGACAGCCGGCGTGTTCCTCTCAGGTGCATGCCAGGGGCCGAAGGATATTCCGGAAACGGTTTCGCAGGCGAGTGCTGCTGCCGCAAAGGTCATAGGGCTTCTTGCAAAGGATAAGCTCACAGGAAACCCGTGTGTTGCAAGCTCCGATGAGCTTATGTGTAACGGTTGCTCAACCTGTGAACGCGTTTGCCCATACGGTGCGATTTCATACGAAGATAAAGAGTTCAGAATGCCTGACAGAACAACACGTGTTCGTCGTGTTGCAAAAGTAAATCCTGCTGTATGTCAGGGCTGTGGTGCATGTACTGTTGCATGCCCGTCAGGAGCTATGGACTTGCGCGGATTCGCAACAAATCAGATTATGGCGGAGGTAGATGCAATATGCAGGTAAAAGAACATAAACCCTTAATCGTTGCATTTTGTTGCAACTGGTGTTCATATGCGGGTGCTGACCTTGCAGGCAACAACCGTTTGAATTACCCTGCGGAGGTTAAAATTATCCGCGTTCCTTGTTCATGCCGCGTAAACCCGATGTTCATCCTCAGAGCATTCCAGCGTGGTGCAGACGGCGTAATCATATGCGGTTGCCATCCCGGCGATTGCCACTATACATCAGGAAACTACTATACACGTCGCAGAATGGCGCTTCTCTTCTCGATGCTTGATTTCCTCGGCATTGAAAAAGAGCGCACACGCGTTGAGTGGGTTTCTGCTGCTGAGGGTGCAAAATTCTCGGCAACAATGAATGATTTTGTTGAGAAAGTTATTTCTCTTGGCGAGAATAAGAGATTGGAGGACCTCAGATGCAAAAGATAACACGTGATATATTGGTTGATAAGGCCCTGTCTCTTCTTGCAGAAGGAAAGGTAACCTCAGTTCTCGGTTGGAGACGCGGCGAGTTTGATTATGACATCACTCCGTCAATGTTTGCCGATGAAACCGACATTAAAAATAATTTTGTTTGGAACGATTTTTGCGGAGCGAACTTCTCAAAATACCTCGTTTCAAAGACAATAAAAAGCGAAGGTAAAATTCTTGTTTTCTTAAAGCCTTGCGATACATACAGCTTCAATCAGCTTTTAACAGAGCACAGATTTGACCGCGAGAAGGTATATGCTGTCGGCATCCCCTGCGAGGGAATGGCAGATATTAGCAAGGTCAAAGAAATTGCCGGAGAGGGAATTTCAAAGATTGAATTTTCCGGAGACATGATTAAGGTCACCTCAATGTACGAAGATGCTCCGGTTTCCATTGCCGTTGCAGATGTTCTTGCAGAGCGTTGTGTAAACTGTAAAAGCAAAAAGCACGTTGCTTATGATGAGCTTCTCGGTGATGACGGCGAGGTTCTTGATTCTGCCCGTTTTGACGAGGTTGCCCGCCTTGAAAAAATGACACCTGATGAAAGATTTGCGTTCTGGCAGAATGAGCTCTCCCGTTGCATCCGTTGTAACGCTTGCCGTGATGTATGCCCTGCGTGCACATGCGAAAAATGCGTTTTTGGAAACCCTGCTTCGGGAGTTGAAAACAAAGTCGCCGCAAACAGCTTTGAGGAAAAAATGTTCCACATCATCCGTGCTTTCCACGTTGCCGGAAGATGCACAGACTGCGGTGAATGCTCACGCGTATGCCCACAAAACATTCCGCTTCATTTGTTAAACCGCAAGTTCATAAAGGATATCAATGAGTTTTACGGTGAGTATCAGGCGGGAGCGGAAGAAGGTTCTCGTGCGCCGCTTGTAAACTATACAACGAGCGATATTGAGCCCTGTGACGTTTTTGATAGGGGGGATAACTGATGCGTAAATGTTCAATCGAAAAAATAGATGCTCTCTTTTCTGCCCTTTCTGCTGATATGCCGCTTTACCTTCCGGTTGACAGCGCTGACGGCAAAGCTCGCTTTGAGAAGTGGGAGGAAGGCAAAAAGTGGAGCGAGGCTCTTAATACAGAGCGAAGCGCGAAAGACTTTTTCTTCCCGCAAATGGAAAACATCGTCGAGTTTAAAAGGGAAGGCAAGAACATTGAGGTAATAGACGTACGTGACGAAAAAGAAGATTATGTCATCTTTGGTGTTCGTCCGTGTGATGTAAGGAGCTTTGATATTCTTGACCGCGTATTTCTTTCAGACCCTGTTGATAGCTTCTATAAAGCTCGTCGTGAGCACGGAACGGTTGTTTCCGTCGCTTGCACTCGTCCGTCCGAAACCTGTTTTTGTTCTGTTTTCGGAATTGATGCAACCGAGCCCTGTGGCGATGTCAGCGCATGGAGAGAAAAGGATGCGGTTTATTCCAAAAGCAATACCGAAAAGGGCGAAGCCTTCATGGAAAAGATTTCGAGCTTCACCGAGGATTGCGACACAGCTGCGGTAGATGCGCAGAAGGAAAAAACAAAAAAGATTCTGGAAAAGCTTCCGCTTGCCGACCTTTCAACAGAGAACTTCGGCGGCGGCAAAACCAAAGAATTTTTTGATGCTCCGCAGTGGAAGGATATGGCAGAAACCTGCCTGGGATGCGGAACCTGCACTTTCGTTTGCCCGACCTGCCAGTGCTACGACATTAAGGAATTCAACACAGGAGACGGAATCATTCGTTTCCGTTGCTGGGATTCATGTATGTATTCCGATTTTACAAAAATGGCGCACGGCAACCCCAGACTTACTCAAACAGAACGCTTCCGTCAGAGATTTATGCATAAGCTTGTATATTATCCTGAGAATAACGACGGAATTTTTGGTTGTGTCGGTTGTGGCAGATGCCTTTCAAAGTGCCCGATATCAATGAATATTGTAAAGGTAATGAAAACGATGGGAGGAAAAGAAAATGACAAATAGTTCAGATGCTTTGATTCCTGTAATCGGAGTCATTACAGACGTCAGAATTGACACTCCGGATATAAAGACATTCAGAGTTGTTACTCCTGAGGGAGTAAAGCCGTTTGAACACAGACCGGGGCAGTGTGCAATGCTCTCGATTCCGGGGGTAGGTGAGGCAATGTTTTCAATAACATCTTCTCCGACAAACACCGAGTTTATGGAGTTTTCAATCAAAAAATGCGGTTGTGTTACGGAATGGCTTCACGCTGCAGAGGTTGGTCAGCAGATTACAATCCGCGGCCCGTACGGAAATCCCTTCCCGGTTGACGATGCGTTTGCAGGAGAAAATCTTCTCTTTATTGCCGGCGGTGTCGGGCTTGCTCCGCTTCGTTCGGTCATCAACTATTGCAGACATTACAGAGATCGTTACGGTAAGATAGACATCGTTTACGGTTCGAGAAGCCGTGATGACCTTCTCGATTATAAGGAAATCATTGAAGAGTGGTCAAACGATGACGGCGTAAACGTTCACCTCACTATTGACAATCCCCAGGAGGGGTGGGACGGTCACGTTGGTTTTGTTCCGAACTACGTCAAAGAGCTCGGGTTTGATACCAACAAAACAGCAGTTCTCTGCGGACCTCCGATAATGATTAAGTTCACGCTTGATGGTCTTATGTCCCTCGGCTTTGAAAAAACGCAGATTTACACGACTCTTGAGCTTCGTATGAAGTGCGGAGTAGGTAAATGCGGAAGATGCAATGTAGGTTCAAAGTATGTATGTAAAGATGGTCCGGTATTCCGCCTTGATGAGCTTCAAGAGCTTCCGGATGAGTATTAAAGGAGTGTTAGTATGGAGAAAACGGTAAACATTTTTCTGTTCGGAAAGAAATACGAAGTTCCGGAAAATCTCACAATTATGAGAGCGATGGAGCATGCCGGATATCAGCTTGTTCGCGGATGCGGATGCCGTAACGGTTTCTGTGGTGCGTGTGCAACCATATACCGCATCAAGGGAGATCCCGAGCTTCACGCATGTCTTGCTTGCCAGACAAAGGTTGAGGACAATATGTACATAGCTACATTGCCATTCTTCCCGCTTGTAAAGCAAGTATATGACATTGAAAAAATCCAGACAAACGAATCTATTATGATGCAACTCTATCCTGAGATTTATTCCTGCATAGGCTGTAATGCCTGCACAAAGGCTTGTACTCAGGAGCTCAACGTTATGCAGTATATTGCATATGCTCAGCGTGGTGATTTTGAAAAGTGCGCTGAGGAATCCTTTGACTGCGTAATGTGCGGAGTCTGCTCATCCCGTTGTCCGGCAGGTATTTCACATCCTCAGGTTGCGATGCTTGCCCGCAGAATTAACGGAAAGTATCTTGCTCCCGGCTGCGAGCATCTTGACGAGCGCGTTAAGGAGATTAAGGACGGCACGTTTAAAGACCTTATCGAAGCTCTCATGCAGAAGCCGATTGACGAAATGAAAGAGCTTTATAACAATCGCGAGATTGAGAAATAAGGAGGATAATAGAATGTATTCTGAACATTTCCAGAAATCAATCGCGGCGGTTGAAGCGGCTCGCGAAAAGAATATTGCGCTCGAACCCGAGCGTATGACTGCAAAGCAGAAGGAAGACCTTCTCGCTACATATCACCCTGACTATCGTAAGGACCAGTTCGTTGAGCTTTGTGTCGGCCCGAACAAAGGTGACAAGGTTCCGACAGAGCTTGCCGAGATGCTTCAGGCACACTCAAGACTCACAGAAACAAAGGTTGACCTCGAAAATCCCGACTACGATGTTGATGTTCTCATCATCGGTGGCGGTGGCGCAGGCTCATCTGCTGCAATCGAAGCTCACGAGGCCGGCGCAAAGGTTATGATAGTAACAAAGCTTCGCATCGGCGATGCAAACACAATGATGGCAGAAGGTGGAATCCAGGCTGCTGACAAGCCGAACGATTCTCCTGCAATCCACTTTGTTGACGCTTTCGGCGGCGGTCACTTTGCTGCAAAGCGTGAACTCCTCGAAAAGCTCGTTTGTGATGCTCCTGAGGCTATTCAGTGGCTTTCAAACCTCGGTGTTGAGTTTGACAAGACAGAAGACGGCACGATGGTCACAACTCACGGCGGAGGAACCTCGCGCAAGCGTATGCACGCTGCAAAGGACTATTCCGGCGCTGAGATTATGAGAACCCTTCGTGATGAGGTTCTCAACCGCGGTATTCCGGTTGTTGATTTTACATCAGCAATAGAGCTTATCCTTGATGAAAACGGTAACGCAGCAGGTGCTGTTCTTATGAACATGGAAACTAAGGATATCCTTGTTGCAAAGGCAAAGACTGTTATCATTGCAACCGGTGGTGCAGGAAGAATGCACTATCAGGGATTCCCGACTTCTAACCACTACGGTGCTACGGCTGACGGCCTTGTCCTCGGTTATCGAGTAGGTGCAAAGCTCCTCTATGCTGAAACTCTCCAGTATCATCCGACAGGCGCGGCATATCCGGAGCAGATTTTCGGTGCACTTGTTACAGAAAAAGTTCGTTCTCTCGGTGCAAAGCTTGTTAACGCAAACGGTGAAGTCTTTATGCATCCGCTTGAAACACGTGACGTTGCAGCAGCTTCTATTATCCGTGAATGTGATGACCGCGGAAACGGCGTAAATACAGACAGCGGACTTGCGGTATGGCTTGATACTCCGATGATTGAAAAGATTGGCGGAGAGGGAACAATAGAGGCCCGTATCCCGGCTATGATGAGAATGTTTGGAAAATATGGAATCGATATCCGCAAGGAGCCGATCCTCGTCTACCCGACACTCCACTATCAGAACGGCGGACTTGATATCACTCCAGACTGCATGACAACAAACGTAAAGAATCTCTTCGTTGCAGGTGAGGCAGTCGGTGGAATCCATGGCAGAAACCGCCTCATGGGCAACTCCCTCCTTGACATCATCGTTTTCGGCAGAAGTGCAGGTAAGAGTGCTGCAGCTACTGCGAAGGGTGTAAAGGTTGGCAAGCTTACGCTTGACCACATAGAGAAGTTCGAAAAAGAACTTGCATCAGCAGGGGTAAAAACAGAGGCTGTTTCGCCGAAGCTCCTTCCGAACTACACAAAGCAGGCAAATATCTAAGGGAGGAAGCGACAAATGAACAACAAAAAGAGCCTTAAAGGGCTTTGGACATTGCTCGCAATAGTAATTGTTGTTGCGATTGCGGCATGGTGCATTTATAATGCAATGGCTCCTGATATGGGCGTTGCAAAGGTGTTTAAATTTTCAACAGTAACCGCGCTTCTTATGGGAATCTTTATCGTAACCGCGCTTGGTTATCTCCTTGGTGCAATCTCCATCAAGGGAGTTTCACTCGGCACGGCGGGAGTTTTCCTTGTAGCTATCCTTTTTGGATATCTCTCAACCCTCAGCGGGCTTGAAAATCTCCCGGTCCTTAAAGCATTCTTCATTAAAGACGGCAGTGCAACCCTCAATGTTTGGTATTCAAAAGTCGTTCAGAATGTTGGCCTTGTTCTCTTTGTTTCATCGGTCGGCTTCATCGCAGGACCCGGCTTCTTCAAGAACCTTAAGAAGAACGCAAAGTCATACATCCTTATTGGTGCGCTCATCATTTTGGCTGGCTCAGCTTGTGCAGTGGCATTTGCTCTTATCCCGGGAATCGGACCTGAGTTTTCCGTTGGTGTTCTTTCTGGCGCGCTCACAACAACACCGGGATTCTCGGCAGGTATCGAAGCTGCAGAGGCTCTTGGCCACCCGACAGACATCATTACCCTCGGTCATGCTATTGCATATCCGTTTGGTGTTATCGGTGTTGTTCTCTTCGTTCAGCTTATGCCGAAGTTCCTCAAAGCTGATATGAACAAGGAAAGAGAACTTCTTAAGCTTGATGCAGATGCTGTCCACGAAGAAAAAACTGGTCTCTTTGAGCTTGAGCCGCTCGGAATCGCTCCGTTTGCTATTGCGGTTGTTCTCGGTCTCATCCTTGGTTCAATTACAATCCCGCTTTCGGGTAAAGGCTATGCAGGTCCGTGCTTCTCACTCGGAACAACAGGCGGTTCTCTTATTATGGCTCTTATCCTCGGCCACTTCGGTCGCATCGGAAAGTTCTCGCTCAAGGTTCCGGAAGCTACCGCCAAGGTCTTCCGTGAGTTCGGTCTTGTACTATTCCTTATCGGTGCTGGTATTTCCGGCGGTGTTTCACTCGTCAGTGAAATCGGAAAATCTGAGCTTGGTGCAGCCATTGTCGCTTACGGCTTTATAGGTGGTGCGGTTATGGAAATTGTCGCGATGGTTGTCGGTTTTATCTTCGCAAAGTATGTTCTCAAGATAAGCCTTCTGAATACCCTCGGTTCAATCACCGGTGGTATGACCTCAACTCCGGCACTTGGAACACTTATCAATACAGCAGAGACAGAAGATGTTGCAGCAGCATATGCTTCAACATATCCGATCGCTCTTGTTCTGATTGTTCTTGCATCCCAGCTTATCATTACTTTGATGGCATAAGTTAAGCTTCAAACAAAAATCCCCATGCGATTTTCGCATGGGGATTTTAATAGGCTGAAGTTTTGGTAATAATAAGAACAAACGTTTTATGGGAAGGTTTGTAATATGAACGATTTTATCCACAGCATACCAACAAAAGTTTATTTCGGACGTGACCAGCTTTCAAATCTCGGTACAGAGCTTTCAAAGTACGGCAAACGCGTTCTTCTTGCCTATGGCGGTGGCTCAATAAAGCAGAGCGGCCTTTATGATGCGGTTATTTCCGAAATAAAAAAGGAAGGTTTAATTCTGTTTGAACTTTCGGGAATTGAGCCAAATCCGAGAATAGACTCGGTGAGGGAAGGCGCAAAACTTTGCAAGAAAGAGGATATCGACGTTATCCTTGCCGTTGGCGGTGGCTCAACGATTGATGCGGCAAAGTATATGGCGGCAGGTGCGTGTGTTGATTTCGATCCGTGGAAATTCTTTTCTGAGTGGGCGCCTATAAAAGAAGCTTTGCCGGTTGTAACTATCCTGACCCTTTCCGCAACTGGCTCTGAAATGAATGCAGGGGGAGTAATCTCAAACCTTGAAACAAACGATAAAATAGGCAGAATTGCGCCCCCGCTTCTTCCAAAAGCATCATTCTTGAACCCGGAACTCACTTTTTCTGTTCCATCGTATCACACGGCTTGCGGCGCGGCTGATATAATAAGCCACATTTTAGAGGCATACTTTAACCCCGGCGAGAGTATGTTTATGCTTGATCGCTTTATGGAAGGTATGATAAAAACTGTTATAAAATACGCTCCCATTGCGATGAAGGATCCCGAAAACTATGAAGCTCGGGCAAACCTTATGTGGACGTCCTCATGGGCGATAAACGGATTTTGCGGAAGTCAGCTTTCAGTAGAGTGGACCTGCCACCCGATAGAGCACGAGCTCTCTGCGTTCTATGACATTACTCACGGTCACGGGCTCGCTATCCTCACTCCGCGCTGGATGAAGTATTGCCTTTCGGAGAAAAATATTTCTCGGTATGTCGATTTCGGTGTTAACGTGTTTGATATCGATAAAGCTCTGCCTGAGCTTGAAATTGCAACTCTCGCAATAGAGAAGCTCTCTGAATTTTTCTTTAAAACTCTCGGTCTTAAATCAAAGCTTTCGGAGCTTGGAATAGGGAGAGAGAACTTTGGCGTAATGGCAGAAAAGGCTTGCGAAGGAAAAATGCTCAGAGGATTTCGCCCGCTTTCGAAACACGATATTAAAAAAATATTTGAAATGTGCTTGTAAATGAAAAAACAGCCGCGCATGTGGAGTGTCCCTAAGGACAGTAAGTTAAAAGGCAGAAACGATTAATTTCGTTTCTGCCTTTAATTGTAGGGTGCAGCGTTTACGATGCACCGCATTGTAGGGGACGATGTCATCATTATACCGCATATAAGGTCTTAGGATTATCCTAAAATTGCGGAAGATGGTACACATCTTCCCTGCTTGTTACAGCACCGGACATTAAAAACCTCCTGCCATCATCATAAACAAGATGTAGACAACCCAAGAGATAATAGCTGCAATTCCGCAAGCCTTTGCACACTTAGGGCGAGATTTAGCTTTTACAGGCCAGTAAATAATTCCAAAAAGAGGAATTAAAACCGCAAGTATAACTAATCCTACACTTACACTATCATCAACTTCAGCCACTTGATTTGCTGGTTTTGTTGAACAACCACATTTTACACAAACAACAGCGTTTTCGTTGATTTCAGCACCACAGCTTTGACAATATTTCATACAGATACACTCCTTTCTATAATATACTACTTACGAGACTTACGATACGGTCTCTGGCTTCACATAATTCATTAGTTTTTCCTAATGCCATACTTTGTAGAGCAAATTTATACTGATAACCTGATTTTATTGTTATTAACATCGCCGCTTTGCCTTGTATACAGGATGTAGGTTCAATTTTTACTATTTCATTTAGAGATATTTCATTCGGAATATTTGCTCCCAAACTTAATGCCATACCAAGCAATCCGCCTCTTTTTAAGAATGACTTTCCAGCACTGTCTTTTGTAAAGATAATTCTCTTATTTGTCAAAGAAAACATTCCTTGTGCTATACTGCTCATAACAAAAGCAGAACTATATTGTTCAATCAACTTTTCATCAGTTCCAAGACGCAGAGGAACTTTTGACATTACTTCCGGAAAGTCTCCTTCTATTTTTTTAGATACTGTTGTTATGCTATTGCTGTTGTTTTCACCTGCATAAATACGCGAGCCGCAGCTACCGCAAAATACATCATTATCGTTCATCTGATTACCACATTTTGGACAAAACATTTTTTTACCTCTTTTCTTGTAATTTATAAAATATTATAGTTTCGCGAGAAGTCCCAGCCCTATAATTATTATCATAATAGCAAATATTGACAAGCCAATATTAATCCATCCTAAAACAATACCAGCATCCGCAAGATTTTTACCTTGTTCGTTTCGTTCTTCAATTTGTGTTTTAGCTGTTTGTCCAAGTATAATAGCAACGATTGCAGTAATAATCCACCCAAAAACAAATGAAGCGTATGCCAAAACCAAACTCCAAATAGCGTATGTATTTGTTTTATGGGGATTATATTGCCTGCCAATGTTAAGATTAACATTATGTTCTACTTTATTATTTTTTATCATACATCCGCAGTTTGGACAAATTACAGCTTCTTCCATTACTTCCTTGCCGCATACTGAACAATACATTACATATACCACCCTCACAACATCAAGTAGAACTGATTTGATTTTCAATTTCCAAAAACGCCTGTTCATTTTCTAAAACATAACCTCGCACTGCAACCAAATAGTATATAGAACCAGCAACACCTATAATTCCACCAATAACGAGATTATAAATTAAAACTACTATGGCCCCACCTAAAGGCTTCATTTTAGCTACAATTCCTACTGGATTGTTAGGGAACTCCTTACTATAATTAAGGTCTTGTATTGAAGAAATCAAATTCAAAACTCCAACTATAAACAAAATCCAATTAAGCGATATTCCCATCAATATCTGTATTCCGGCAATAACAATCCAAATAATACCATTTGTTTTAATTCTTTGGGTAATTGTATCAACGATTGAAGCAGAAGCAAAGAGAGAACCAGCTTGACTGCTTTGTGTTGATGTCCTAGGAATTGCACATCCGCACTTTACACATACAACAGCGTTTTCGTTAACTTCGTTTCCGCAATGAGTACAATATCTTGCCATTAAACATTCTCCTTATTTCGACAATTTTTATTAAATTATATCATAACTATATCCAAAAGTCAACTCAAATGAGGTAATTATTTTAACTCAAAAAAGTTAAAATAGTGTTGAGGTGAGCATAATGAATATAGGCGAAGCTACAAAACTACGGATTCTTGAACTTTGTAAAGAAAACAGGATAACTATTAACAAACTTGCAACCATAAGCGGGATTACTCAATCTACATTGAGCAATATCGTTGGAGGCAGAAATAACAGTGCAACTATATCCACAATAAAAAAGATTTGTGATGGACTAAATATTTCAATACATGATTTTTTTAAATCAAATTTGTTTGATGATTTAGAACAAGAAATAAGATAGGAAAAAATATGGAATTACCTAAACGAAAACCAACAAGATTAAAAGGATATGATTATTCACAAAATGGTGCATATTTTATTACGATATGTACACATAACAGAAAATGTTTGTTTTCAAATATCGTAGGGGCAATTCACGAATTGCCCGAAAATAAATTAACACAATACGGAGAAATCGTAAAACAAATTATTGAAATATTACCAGACAGGTTTAATGTATCAATTCCTAAATATGTTATTATGCCAAATCATATTCATTTGATTATAGAAATTTACAATAATGATGAAAAACGGGCGATTCGTGAATCGCCCCTACAATACCATCGTTCTGTTATTGATAAAATGGTGGGATTTCTGAAAATCAATGTGTCAAAAAAGATATATAATATGGATAACGAAAAAATATGGCAACGCTCATATCACGACCACATAATTCGTGGTGAAAAGGATTATCAAAAAATATGGGAATACATAGATACAAATGTTATAAGATGGGAAAAAGATTGTTTCTATAATGATAAAAGGTCGTAGCAATTTTGCTACGACCTTTTACTGTCCTTAAGAGTACTCGCCATAGCGCGGCTGTTTTTTCGGTAAATCTTTTCAAATTTCGGTTGATATTCAGATTGCTTTGTGGTAAAATAATTTGAAATACTTTGTCGGTGATTTTTCGATTTTTAATTTTAACTTCTTATACGGAGTGAGTGCTATGCAGGTCAATGACGTAGTAAAAAATGAAACGAGATATATTGCAATTTTCGTTGCAATTTTAACTGCGATTATGCAGTCAATTTTTCTTATTTTG
>JAZRPO010000004.1:0-14917 GCA_045649265.1 Eubacteriales bacterium | reverse complement strand
AAAAGTTGGTCTTTCAGGTAAATCTGTTATTCCGTTTGTTATTACAATCGGTTGTGCTGTTCCCGGTATTATGGCAAGCCGTACAATCAGAAATGAACGTGAAAGAAGAGCAACAGCAATGCTTTCACCGTTTATGCCTTGCGGTGCTAAAATCCCTGTAATTGCACTTTTTGCCGGTGCTTTCTTTGATGATGCAGGTTGGGTTAGCACAGTTATGTACTTATCAGGTATCGTGCTTATATTCTTGGGTGCTTTACTTGTAAACAAAATTGCAGGTTATAAAGCAAGAAAATCATTTTTTATCATTGAGTTACCTGAATACAAAGTTCCTTCTCTCTGGTGTGCTTTCAAATCAATGTGCAGCCGTGGTTGGGCTTACATAGTAAAAGCAGCTACAATCATTCTTCTTTGTAACATGGCTGTTCAGTTAATGCAGACATTCACATGGAGCTTTGAGGTTGCAGAAACTGCGGATGCTTCCATTCTTGCAACTATTGCAAGTCCGTTTGCGTACATACTCATTCCAATCGTTGGCGTTCTCTCTTGGCAGCTTGCAGCTGCAGCGGTTACAGGCTTCATTGCAAAAGAAAATGTTGTTGGTACACTTGCAGTTTGCTTCGTAGGACTTGAAAATCTTATTGATACTGAAGAACTTGCTCTTATGGAAGGTGCAGGCGCAGAGGTTGCTACAGCATTTGCAATCACAAAGGTTGCGGCACTTGCATACCTTATGTTTAACCTCTATACTCCTCCTTGTTTTGCAGCTATCGGTGCCATGAATGCAGAAATGAAGAGTGCTAAATGGCTTTGGGGTGGCATAGGACTTCAGCTTGGCGTGGGCTACACGGTCTCTTATTTGGTTTACACGATAGGTACGCTTATCACAGCTCCTGCTGCTCTTGATATTAGTGCAGCTATCGTAGGTCTTGCAATTATTGCTGTGATGGTGGCAATCATTATCGGTTGTATTAGAAAGACAAATAAAAACCTCAAAGCTGAATATGCTTTGAGTTGTGCAAGGAACTGATGAATAGAGTGATTTTATGACAAATATAATTTTAATTGTTATACTTTTGCTGATTGTCGCAGGTGCAGGTTTTCATTTATACAAATCGAAAAAGCGTGGTGAGCGCTGTATAGGTTGTCCGTACGGAAAAAACTGCAAAGGGGGATGTGGGTGTGCATCCTCGTCAGATGAAGCAAAAAAATGTTGACAAATAATATATAATGTGATAGAATGCTTATAATTTAAAACGCAGTGATGCGGAATAGTACGCAAAATCTTTTGTCGAAAGAGAGATGCCGGTTGGTGCGAGGTGTTGGAAAAGATTTGCAGAACCCACCGCGGAGCGCCTGCCGTGAACTTTTTATGTAGGGGCAGACGGGTACTCCCGTAACAGAGTTAAGATGTGTTGGCATCTAAGCGCATCCTGAACGGATGAAAAAGAGTGGTACCGCGGAAGTTGTTTTGAGTTTAACACTTTCGTCTCTTTGAAAGAATGAGACGAAAGTGTTTTTTGTTTATTTGAATCATATTTTCCGAATTTTGAAAGGAGTTTTCAGAATGAAAAAAATCTATGTTGCAGACATTACTTTAAAGGAGCTTTCCGAGCACCGCGAGGCATCATTGCTTTTTCGCGAAAAAACAGCGATAGCAAGCAATGCAGCCATCCTTGGCGCAGATGCCGTAGAGCTTGCACCGATAAAAAAACTTCGCGAGGACACCATAATATATAAAACAATTGCTTCAACCCTTAAAGGCTGTGTTGTTTCGATCCCTGCCGGCTTTTCTGAGGAGGAGGCAGCAAATGCGTGGGAGTGCATAAAAGATGCTGAAAAGCCAAGGCTTCAGGTTGCGCTTCCGATGTCGACAGTATCAATGGAATATACATATCATATCAAGGCTGAAAGAATGCTTGCAAAAGTTTCAGAGCTCATTTCTTATGCGAAAAAGCTCTGTGGAGATGTGGAGTTTGTTGCGCTTGATGCAACCCGAGCAGATTATGCATTTCTCAAAGCGTGTGTCGAAGAAGCGGCGAATGCGGGAGCATCCTTTGTAACACTTTGTGACGATGCTGGAGTATGCCTGCCTGCTGAGATGGCAGAGCTTGTTGAGAATCTTTCGGCACATGTAAAAATCCCTGTCCATGTTTACGTTTCCAACAACCTTCGAATGGCGGTTGCAACAGCTGTTTCTGCCATCGCCGCAGGCGCCGAGGGTGTTAAGTGCACGCTCTATGGCGATAACACGCTCGTAACAGGTGAGTTTTCAGATGCAATAAGCAGAAAGTCAGAGCAGCTCGGTATATCAACAGGGCTTAAAAACGCTCAAGTTCATTCTGGCGCAGAGGAACTCCTCAGAAAGATTAACCATAATGTTCGATCTGAGGAGATTTCAGCAGACAGCTCAAAAACTGATATTTTCCTCACGGCAGACAGTACGATTACTCAGGTTGCAGAGGCTGCGAGAATCCTTGGGTACGATATGTCCGATGAGGATTTGGGAAGCGTTCATTCCGCACTTCGTCAGGTGTGCGAGAAGAAAGACAGCGTAGGTGTAAAGGAGCTTGAAGCTCTCATTGCAAGCTTTGCAATGCAAGCACCGTCAAAATATCATCTTGAAAGCTACACTACAAATTGCGGAAACCTTTCAAGCTCAATGTCGCAGATAACTCTTCGCTCGGATGATGAAATTCTTTGCGGAGTGAGTACGGGTGACGGACCGATAGATTCCGTTTTCCGCGCTATCGAGCAGGCTGTTGGTTACCACTACGAGCTTGATGATTTTCAGATTCAGGCAGTTACTGAGGGTAAGGAAGCTCTCGGCTCTGCTCTTGTCCGCTTGCGCAGTCGCGGAAAGCTCTACTCCGGAAACGGAATTTCTACGGACATAGTAGCGGCAAGCATCCGTGCATACCTTAATGCACTCAATAAGATTGTTTTTGAGGAGAATTAAGATGAAGCTTACTTTTTCAACAAAAAATATCCGATCGGCTTCGTTTTTGGATGTGTGCAAATGCGCGCATGACTATCGCTTTGCAGGTTTTGAGATATATGATGCAGATGAAGAGAGAATCCGGCACCGCGACAGCATTCTCAGAAGCGGTAGCGTTTCAGATTCAAAGCGCAAGCTGTTAAATCGCGGTCTTGAAGTTTCCTCTCTCATCTATCCGTATGCGCTCGACTCTGAAGCAGCAGATGGAGAAATAATTAAAAGATATGTGGAGATGGCGCGCAATGCGGGGATTCCCAGCGTGATTGTCCATATTGAAAACAAAGCAGATTTTGATCTTCTTTCAAAAAAGCTCTCTCCGGCAATCAAAAAGGCGGAGGGGACAGACGTCAGAATTCTTCTCTCAACATCTGACTATCTCTCGCATACAGAGAATGTAATCGACATCATAAACTTCTTTTCAAGCGCAGTTTTAGGCGCTGCATGGGATGTGCGCGAGACCTATTTTTGCGCAAAGGAAAGTGCAGAAGATACGATTACAAACCTCGGCGCATATATTAAGTATGTAAGGCTTGGCGATCGCAAAGGCGATGTGAATGTTCTCATCGGCGAGGGAGAGCTCCCTGTCGGCGAGGTTATTTCTGCGCTTTCATCGCTCAATTATGACGGATTTATCTCCGTTGCCTGGAACGATGAGATTGATGATGCCGACATCGTTCTCACCCACTTTTCAAACTATATTGCAAATCTCAATGCTGAAAATAAGGCTCAAACGGATTTGTTCTTCAATAGAGCAGGGACGGGCACTTTCGTATGGGAAAAGTATAAGGTAATTGACAAAACCTTTTCCCAGGTTCTTGATACTATGGCTGAGACATATCCTGACCAGTATGCTTTTAAATACACAACGCTTGATTATACGAGAACGTATTCTGAATTCCGCCGCGACGTTGATGAAGCTGCAGCAGCTCTCATTTCGCTCGGCGTAAAGGCAGGTGACCATGTTGCCATCTGGGCGACAAACGTTCCGCAGTGGTTTATAACCTTCTGGGCAACAACCAAAATCGGCGCAGTTCTCGTAACGGTAAATACAGCCTATAAAATTCACGAGATAGAGTATCTGCTCCGTCAGTCAGACACACATACGCTTGTTATGATTGAAGATTGCAAGGATACGAACTACCGCGAAATCATAGAAGAGCTTTGCCCTGAGCTTCAGAATATGCAGCCGGGAGAGCCGCTTTACGCAAAAAAGCTTCCGTTTTTGAGAAATGTTGTAACAGTCGGCTTTGAAATGACAGGCTGTCTCACATGGGAGGATATGATTGATCGCGCGGCAGATATTCCGAAAGAAGAAGTCCGCCGCCGCGCATCGCTCGTAAAGCCCGATGATGTTTGCAATATGCAGTACACCTCCGGAACAACAGGCTTTCCGAAGGGGGTTATGCTCACACACCGGAATATCGTAAATAACGGAAAAACAATAGGTGACCGTATGGATCTTTCAACAGCAGACCGTATGATGATTCAGGTTCCTATGTTCCATTGCTTCGGTATGGTGCTCTCAATGACCTCGACAATGACTCACGGAGGAACTCTCCTGCCGATGCCGTATTTTTCTCCGGCATCCTCGCTTGCCTGCGTTAATGATGAGCGCATAACCTGCTTTAACGGAGTTCCGACAATGTTTATCGCGATGTTCAATCATCCGAATTTTGAAAAGACCGACTTTTCATATGTGCGCACAGGCATTATGGCAGGTGCGAATTGTCCGGCGGACCTTATGCGCCGTGCAGCAGACGAGATGAATATGAAAGAAATCATAAGTGTTTACGGTCAGACAGAGGCATCTCCCGGTTGTACGATGGGCGAGGTCAACGAGGACATAGATCATCGCGTTGAAACTGTCGGCAGTGCTTTTCCGGGCGTTGAGTGCAAGATTATTGACCCCGAAACAGGTGAGGAGCTTCCCGATGGCGAGAGCGGCGAATTTGTTGCGCGCGGATTTAATATAATGAAGGGATATTACAAAATGCCGCATGCGACTGCCCAGACGATAGATGCAGACGGCTGGCTTCATTCAGGCGATATATGCTGTCGCACGCCCGATGGCTATTACAAAGTCACAGGGCGCCTCAAGGATATGATTATCCGTGGCGGAGAAAACCTGTATCCCCGCGAAATTGAGGAATTCTATCTCACAAACCCGAAGGTTCGCGATGTTCAGATTGTCGGTGTTCCGGACAAGAGATACGGCGAGGAATGCTGTGCGTGGATCATCCTCCATGACGGCGAGGAAGCTGACGAGGCAGAAATGCGGGAATTTGGCAACGCCCATATTGCGCGCCATAAAGTTCCGAGGTATTTTATGTTTGTAAAGAGCTTCCCTATGAATGCAGCGGGCAAGATTCTCAAATATAAAATGAGAGAAGAGTCTGCGAAGCTTTTGGGGCTTGAATAAAAAATTAAAAAGTGCTTGACAAAAGCTATTTGCAGGTGTATAATCAATAAAAATCAAATAAAAGCTATGACGAAGACGGAAAAGCAACGAAGCTTTAAAGAGAGTCGGGGGCGGTGAAATCCCGATAGTGAACTGCTTTATCCTATCACTTCCGAGCTGAGGGTCCGAAAGTTTTTATGAGTAGGCGCCTTCCGTGACTGCTGCGTAAAGGCATAAGGCTTGATAGAGCCTGAGTGGTGCATTTTTTGCACAATTTGAGTGGTACCGCGGGTATCGAATTTGTTTTTCGAACTCGTCTCAAAGAAATCTTTGAGGCGAGTTTTTTTAATTTTCTCAGGAAAGGAGAACTTCAAATGACAACAGAAAACTCTATGACACAATTGACCGAGGTAGCGGCGCGAATTCGCGAAATGCGAGAGATTATGGGCATGAGCGCAGCCGAGCTTGCAAAGCTTTGCGAAGTTTCGGAGAGCGAATATAACTCTTATGAGGGCGGATCTGCAGATATGCCCTTTACGTTCATTCACAAATGTGCGCTTGCTTTTGGAATTGAAATAACAGAGCTTCTTGGCGGGAGAGATGCGCATCTTTCTTCATATACTGTCACACGTAAGGGAAAAGGCCAGGAGACTGCAAAGGAGGAGGGGATTTCAATTTCAAACCTTGCCCCTAAGTTCAAAAACAAGATTGCAGAGCCGTACTGGGTTAAGTATGAATATTCCGAAGAGCAGCAAAATAAGCCGATTCATTTGACAAAGCACAGTGGTCAGGAATTTGACATTGTCATAAGCGGCTCTCTTAAAGTTCAGATCGGAAAGAATGTTGAAATTCTTAACGAGGGTGACAGCATCTATTACAACAGCTCAACTCCTCACGGTATGATCGCGGTTGACGGAAAGGATTGTACCTTCTGTGCAGTCGTTCTTCCGGGGGAAGATGTCGGGGAGGAGGAAGTGCGCGAAAGTGTTGTTTCTCTTCGCCCTGCTACGAAGCTCGCTTGCGATAAGTTTGTAAAATGCACCGAAAGTGCACCGGGCGTTCTTGAAAGCGTTGAATTTAAAAATACAGACACCTTCAACTTCGGATTTGACGTTGTCGATGCTATTGCGGAGAAAACTCCGGAGAAGCTCGCGATGCTTCATGTTGATAAAAACAAAACCGAGCGCCGCTTTACATTTGAAGATATAAAACGCGAATCTGCAAGATGTGCAAACTATTTCACATCGCTCGGCATCAAGCGTGGCGACCGTGTTATGATTGTTTTAAAGCGTCACTACCAGTTCTGGTTTGCAATGGTCGCACTTCATAAGCTCGGTGCAGTTGCAATCCCGGCAACTCATCAGCTGAAAGACCACGACTTTGAATATCGCTTCACGGCGGCAAACGTCTCTGCAATCATCTGTACGGCGGATGACTATGCTGCTGAAATGGCAGAGTGCGCAGCGGAAAGATGCCCCAATCTCAAAACAAAAATTCTTGTCGGCGGAAAGCGTGACGGCTGGTATGATTTTGACAGTGAGTACGGTCTGTTTTCGAGCAATTTTGTACGGAGTAAGGATACTCCTTGCGGAGATTCTCCGGCGCTTATGTTCTTCTCGTCCGGAACAACAGGTAATCCGAAAATGGTCGAACACAAACACACATACGCTCTTGGGCATTTCGTCACCGCGAAGTACTGGCACTGCTGCGAGCGTGACGGGCTTCACTTCACCATTTCGGATACCGGCTGGGGAAAATCGCTTTGGGGCAAGCTCTACGGCCAATGGCTCTGTGAGGGCGCTGTGTTCGTTTATGACTTTGATCGCTTCGCTGCAAACGAGATTCTTCCGATGTTTGCAAAGTATAACATCACAACCTTCTGTGCACCTCCTACAATGCTCCGTATGTTCATAAAAGAAAATCTTGAAGAATACGATTTGTCCTCAATCCACCATATGACAACGGCAGGTGAGGCGCTTAACCCCGAAGTTTTCAAGCAATTTGAAAAGGCGACTGGGCTCAAAATCATGGAGGGCTTCGGGCAGACGGAAACAACCCTCGTTATTGCAAATCTCTACGGAACAACTCCTCGCGTAGGTGCTATGGGAAAGGCTTCTCCGCAGTATGACATTGACATTGTTGATCCGGACGGAAATACTGTCCCGAATGGCGAGGTAGGAGAGATTGTTGTCCGCCTTGATAAGGGGGACCCTGTCGGTCTTTTCAGCCAATACCTTGATGACGATGAAAAAATGGAAGAGTGTATGCGCTACGGCATGTATCACACAGGCGATACGGCTTGGCGCGATGAAGACGGATATTTCTGGTATGTAAGCCGAATTGACGATGTTATCAAGTCCTCCGGCTATCGCATCGGGCCGTTTGAAATCGAAAGCGTTATCATGGAGCTTCCGTATGTTCTTGAATGCGGAGTTTCTGCCGCACCCGATGAGCTTCGCGGTCAGATAGTCAAGGCGAGCATCGTTCTCACAAAGGGAACAGAGCCAACGGAAGAGCTCAAAAAAGAGATCCAGACATACGTCAAGGAGCATACAGCTCCGTATAAATATCCGCGCCTTATTGTTTTCCGTGATGAGCTTCCGAAAACAATAAGCGGCAAGATTCAGAGAAACAAGCTGTAAGCGCAGAAAAAGCAAAAAGTATTGACAAAGCTTGAAAGTTGGTATATAATAAACACAAATTATCAAAGGCTTTGACGAAGAGTGCGCAGAGAAGAGAGGTTTTCAGAGAGACAGCGGTTGGTGTGAGTTGTCGGGCTTCTGCTTTGCGGTTGTAGCTTCCGAGCTGAGAGGAAGAAATCCGGGTCTTTCCGGAGAGTAGAACCTTTCCGTGATTGCTGCGTAAAGGCATAAGGCTTATTAGAGCCTGAGTGGTGCATATTTTGCACAATTTGAGTGGTACCGCGGGTGTTTTGTTTACTTCACTCGTCTCAAGGATTATCAACTTTGGGACGGGTGTTTTTTTGTTCCCAAAAAGGAGAAATCTACTATGGAAAAAATGACAGGGCTTGATTACAAAATCAAAGAAATGGCATCGCGTATCCGCGAGCTCCGCGAAATTCAGGGTTTGTCGCCTGAGGAGATGGCGGTTGCAACGGGTGTTACGCTT
Organism: Eubacteriales bacterium; assembly: GCA_045649265.1. Classification (GTDB taxonomy): domain Bacteria; phylum Bacillota; class Clostridia; order Oscillospirales; family JAAYXM01; genus SIG480. Next base: position 6,395 of record JAZRPO010000004.1, on the reverse strand, counting down.
GAGGAATATGCTCTCTGCGAATCGGGCGAAAGGGATTTGAACTTTGCCTTTATTTACAGATGTGCAACAGCGCTTCGCGTCAATGTTACCGACATTATCGAAGGCGTGAGCCCGACACTCAAATCGTTCACGGTCACGCGCTCAGGGCTTGGGCAGAAAATAGGCCAGGCTCACGGTATGACGTATTACAACCTCGCATATGCATTTCAGAACAGAATTGCCGAACCGCTCTATGTCAGAATTTCATATGACAGCAGCATTAACGAATCAGAGATTGAGCTCACCTCGCACGACGGTCAGGAATGCGACATAATCGTTGAGGGGCATTTACTTGTGCAGATAGGTGACCACCGTGAGATTCTCGGTCCGGGCGACAGTATTTATTACGACAGCAACACTCCGCACGGAATGATTGCAACAAACGGTGCAGATTGCGTTTTCTATGCCATCGTTTTAAATCCGTCGGGTGAGCCGATTCCCGAGCTTTCTCCGACTAAGGCGATTACCGAAGCCCGAGAGGTGAAAAAGGATACCAAAACGAGAATTTATCACAAATATATAGACACCGAGGAAAACGAGAATGGAACGCCGACATCCATAAAATTCAAGAACACCGATAAGTTTAATTTTGCCTTTGACCTTGTTGATGCTCTTGCAGAGCGCGAGCCTGATAAGCTTGCAATGCTGCATATTGCAAAGGATAAAACGGAGCGCAGGATTACATTTGGGGATATGAAGCGAGAATCCGCCCGCTGTGCGAACTACTTTAAATCACTCGGCATTAAAAAAGGCGACCGCGTTATGCTCGTTCTGAAACGCCACTATCAGTTCTGGTTTGCGATGATTGCGCTCAATAAGCTTGGCGCGATAGCGATTCCTGCAACAAATCAGCTTCAGATTCACGATTTTGAATATCGCTTTCAGGCTGCAGGAGTAAGCACCGTAGTATGTACGGCTGACGGCGACACGGCACATCAGGTAGATGAGGCGGCAAGAACCTGCCCCGAGCTTCTCAATAAGATTCTTGTCGGCGGAGAGCGTGACGGATGGCGCAGCTTTGATGAGGAGCAGAAGCTTTTCAGCTCTCATTTTGAGAGAAGCGAAGACTCTCCCTGCGGAGATGACCTTCTCCTTATGTTCTTTACATCGGGAACGACGGGTTACCCCAAGATTGCTGCTCATAGCCACAAATATCCGCTCGGCCATTTTCATACTGCAAAGTATTGGCACAATGTTGATCCCGACGGGCTTCATTTCACAATTTCCGAAACCGGCTGGGCAAAGTCAATGTGGGGCAAGCTCTACGGCCAATGGCTGTGTGAGGCGGCAACCTTTGTTTACGACTTTGACCGCTTCGATGCATCAGACATTCTTCCGATGTTTGAGAAGTATAATATAACAACCTTCTGCGCGCCTCCGACAATGCTCCGTATGATGATTAAAGAGGATATTTCAAAATACAACTTCTCATCAGTCAAGCATATGACAACCGCGGGCGAGGCTCTCAACCCTGAGGTTTACCGTCAATTTGAAAAGGCGACAGGGCTTCAGATAATCGAGGGCTTCGGGCAGACCGAAAGCACGATGATTATAGGCAATATGGTCGGCGCGCCGCACAAAATCGGTTCGATGGGCAAGCCGGCTCCCATATACAATGTTGAGCTTGTCAATGAAAACGGAGAAGAGGTTGCAATCGGCGAAACGGGAGAAATCGTCATCAATGTCAAAGACGGTATGCCCTGTGGCCTCTTTACCGGATATTACCGTGATGAAGAAAAAACGCTTGAAGTTCTCCATGACGGTTATTACCACACAGGTGATACCGCATGGCGAGATGAAGACGGCTTCTATTGGTATGTCGGCCGTGTTGACGATGTTATCAAGTCCTCGGGCTATCGCATCGGACCGTTTGAGATTGAAAGCGTTATCATGGAGCTTCCGTATGTTCTCGAATGCGGCGTTTCAGCCGCGCCCGATGAGGTTCGCGGACAGATAGTCAAGGCGAGCATCGTTCTCACCAAGGGAACAGAGCCCACGGAAGAGCTCAAAAAAGAAATTCAGACATATGTCAAGGAGCATACGGCTCCGTATAAATATCCGCGCCTTGTTGTCTTCCGCGACAGCCTGCCAAAGACGGTAAGTGGAAAGATTCAGCGCAACAAGCTTTAACAGGTAGATAATTTTATTTACATAAAGGAGAGAAATCTGATGTACAACTTTTCTATAACAAAAACAAAGACCCCTAAAGCTCGCCCTGCGGACGAGTCAAAGCTCGGTTTCGGAAGAGTTTTCACCGACCATATGTTCATTATGAACTATACTGAGGGAAAGGGATGGCATGACGGAAGAATAGTTCCGTATGAAAAGATATCTCTTGACCCGTCTGCAATGGTTTTCCATTACGGTCAGGAGATGTTTGAGGGCCTTAAAGCATACAGAGGAAAAGACGGGAAGGCTCGTCTTTTCAGACCTGATATGAACGCAAAGCGCACAAACGCTACAAATGAGAGACTCTGCATCCCCCAGCTCCCCGAGGAGCTTTTCGTAGAGGCATGCAAAGCTATTGTAAAGGTAGATGAGGACTGGATTCCCACAGCTCCGGGCACGTCACTCTACATCCGCCCGTTCATTATAGCAACAGACGAGTTTCTTGGCGTTGCCCCGTCAAAGACATATCTCTTCATTATCATCCTTTCTCCGTCGGGCGCGTATTATGCAAGCGGCCTTGCTCCTGTCGGAATCTGGATTGAGGATGACTACGTCAGAGCTGTTAAGGGAGGTATGGGTTTTGCAAAGACAGGCGGAAACTACGCTGCAAGCCTTGTAGCTCAGGTTAAGGCTCACGATGAGGGGTATTCTCAGGTTCTTTGGCTTGACGGTGTTGAAAGAAAATACATTGAAGAAGTCGGCGCAATGAACATCTTCTTTAAGATTGACGGCAAGATTGTTACTCCGGCGCTCAACGGCAGCATCCTCCCAGGCATTACGAGAAACTCTGTTATCGAGGTTTGCAAGTCCTGGGGCTATGAGGTTGAGGAGAGAAGAGTCTCTGTCGAGGAGCTTCTCGAAGCTCAGAAGTCAGGCAAGCTTGAGGAGTGCTTCGGCACAGGTACGGCTGCGGTTATTTCACCTGTTGGCAAGCTCCGCTATAAGGATGATGTTATGCTCATCAACAACAATACAATCGGAGAGGTCAGCCAGAAGCTTTATGATACCATTACAGGTATTCAGTGGGGCGAATGTGAGGATAAGTTCAATTGGACAATAACTCTTTAAACAAGCGAGTAACACTTTTCTGTGGCCATTATGGCAGCGGAAAAACGAACATCGCAGTTAATTGGGCGCTTCACCTGAGAAGAGGGGGGCTTCCTGTTGCAATAGCCGACATTGATGTTGTGAATCCGTATTTTCGTACGAAGGACAGCCTGGCAGAGCTTGAAGCTGCGGGGGTTGAAGTTGTTGCTCTTCCGTTTGCCAACACGAGCGTTGATTTGCCGGCTCTTCCACAGGAGGTATATGGGCTTGTTCAGCGCCGTGATGTCAGAGTTGTTATGGATGTCGGCGGGGATGACAGAGGTGCATATGCGCTCGGCAGATATCGCCCGTATATTCTTGACGAAAATAATTTTGATAACATCTTTGTTGTGAACTTCTTCCGCCCCTTAACCCGTGATGCGGAAAGTGCATACGAGGTTTTTCGCGAGATAGAAAGTGCGGCAGGAATTCCGTTTACGGGAATTATCAACAACTCAAACATCGGAAGAGAAACGGATCTTGAAGCGATTACAAAAACCGAAGCTCTTGCAGTGCGGCTTTCAGAGCTTGCGGGCGTTCCGCTCGTCATGACAACCGCAATGGAGAGCTTGTGTGAAAAGGATAGAACCCGGAGATTTTTCCCGCTCCGGTTACAGAAAAAAATATTTTAAACAGAGGGGTGTTTTTTATGGCAAAAGTAACCTTCGACACAGACATCTGTAAGGGTTGCGGACTCTGTGTCACAGCCTGCCCTAAGGGCATCATCCGTCTTGCAAAAGACAAAATCAATAAAAAAGGTCATTCTCCTGCGGAGATTACCGACCAGGAAAAGTGCATTGCTTGTGCTTTCTGCGCGACAATGTGCCCCGACTGCGTAATCACAGTAGAAAAGTGAGGTGTGAGGTAAAATGGCAGAAAAAGTTTTGATGAAGGGTAACGAAGCTATCGCAGAGGCTGCTATCCGTGCAGGTTGCCGCCATTACTTCGGTTATCCCATAACCCCGCAGACAGAGGTTGCGGCGTATATGGCAAAGAAAATGCCGAAAATCGGAGGAACCTTCCTCCAGGCAGAAAGCGAGATTTCCGCTATCAATATGGTATATGGCGTTGCGGGAACAGGGAAGAGAGTTATGACATCTTCTTCCAGCCCCGGAATCTCACTCAAACAGGAGGGTATCTCCTATATCGCGGGTGCAGACCTTCCGGCACTTATCGTTAATGTTCAGCGCGGAGGCCCCGGTCTTGGAGGAATTCAGCCGTCACAGTCAGACTATTTCCAGTCGACAAAGGGCGGCGGGCACGGTGACTATCGCATAATCGTTCTCACTCCCGAGTCTGTTCAGGAGATGGCAGATATGACGGCTCTTGCTTTTGAGCTTGCTGAGAAGTACCGTATGCCGGCAATGCTTCTTGCTGACGGAACGATGGGCCAGATGATGGAACCGGTTGTTCTCCCGGAGGAGAAGGACGGTTCATCAGAAAAAGACTGGGCTGTTACAGGTACGGGAATGAAGCGTAAGCATAACATCATAAACTCTCTCTACTTAAAGCCCGAAGAGCTTGAAAAGAAGAACATTGAGCGCTATGAGAGATATAAGCTCATTGAGGAGAACGAAGCAAGATACGAAAGCTTTATGATGGACGATGCGGAGTACTGTGTTGTTGCGTTCGGCATCGCTGCCCGTGTTGCAAAGAATGCAGTTGTCGCAGCTCGCAAGGAGGGTATAAAGGTCGGTATGATAAGACCTATCACGGTATGGCCGTTCCCGAAAAAGCCACTTGCTGAGGCTGCCGATAAGGTAAAAGCATTTATAAGTGTTGAGCTTTCAATGGGTCAGATGATTGAGGATATCCGCCTTTCAACAGACTGCAAGAAGCCGGTATATCTCTGTAACCGTGTCGGTGGCATGATTCCGTCACCGGAGGAAGTTCTCGCAAAAATTATGGAAGTCAAGGGAGGTAGCAAATAATGGTAGTATTTGAAAAACCGAAGAGTCTTACAGATGCGCCGCTTCACTACTGCCCGGGCTGCACTCACGGTATTATTCACCGCCTTGTTGCTGAGGCAATAGATAAGCTTTCCATCGAGGGAAAAACAATCGGTGTTGCACCGGTTGGCTGCTCGGTTATGGCGTATGACTATTTCTCCTGTGATATGGTCGAGGCGGCTCACGGCCGTGCTCCTGCTGTTGCAACAGGTTTAAAGCGCGCTTTCCCCGAAAATATTATTTTCACATACCAGGGCGACGGTGACCTTGCATCAATCGGTATGGCAGAAACAGTCCATGCCGCTGCAAGAAACGAAAATATCACAATCGTATTTGTCAACAATGCGATTTACGGCATGACAGGTGGTCAGATGGCTCCCACATCGCTTCCCGGTCAGGTCACGCAGACCTCTCCATATGGCCGTGATGTCAAGACCGCAGGCTATCCGATAAGAGTAAGCGAAATGCTCGCAACTCTTGAGGGCCCGCAGTACATCGAGCGCGTTGCAGTAAACAGCGTAAAGAACGTTAAGGCAGCAGGAAAAGCTATTCTCAAAGCATTCCAAAATCAGGTGGAGGGAAAAGGCTTCTCACTTGTTGAGGTTGTTTCTACCTGCCCGACGAACTGGGGGCTTACCCCGAATGATGCGCTCAAATGGGTGGATGACAATATGATTCCGTATTATCCGCTCGGAGTTTATAAGGACAAGAGCGCAGAGAAGGAGGAAGCATAATTATGACAACTCAAATCCTTTTGGCAGGCTTCGGCGGTCAGGGAATCCTCTTCGCCGGAAAGTTCCTTGCATATAAAGGCCTTCTTGAAGGCAGACAGCTCAGCTGGCTGCCGTCTTACGGACCTGAAATGCGCGGCGGTACTGCAAATTGCAGTGTCATCCTCTCTGACGACCCTGTCGGATCACCGATAGTTTCAAGCCCTGATGTTCTTGTTGCAATGAACCTTCCTTCCCTTGATAAGTATGAAGATTCTGTTGTGCCGGGAGGCATAATCATTGTTGACTCAACTCTTATCGAGCGCAAGGTTAAGCGCGACGATGTCAAGGTCTTCTATATTCCTGCAACAAAAATGGCGCAGGAGATGGAAGCTCCGACACTTGCGAATATGATCATCACAGGTAAGCTCATGAAGGAATG
>JAZRPO010000003.1:0-12299 GCA_045649265.1 Eubacteriales bacterium | reverse complement strand
TGTTGACTCAACTCTTATCGAGCGCAAGGTTAAGCGCGACGATGTCAAGGTCTTCTATATTCCTGCAACAAAAATGGCGCAGGAGATGGAAGCTCCGACACTTGCGAATATGATCATCACAGGTAAGCTCATGAAGGAATGCGGCATGAGAACCGACAATCTCGAGGACGCTCTCGGGAAGGTTGTTTCAGCAAAGCGCGCAAATCTCCTTGACGTTAACCTCAGAGCAATAAATGCAGGAATCCAATACAAAGGCTAAAACGTTAATCAGGAAGGGAAAATCCTTCCTGATTGTTTAAGTTTGCAAAAAATCCAAAAACAGTCTGGCGGAAAGTTGCCGGAAGAATTGGGCCAGCCGCAAAAACTCTGAATATTGGTAAAAAGTGTATTGATATTTTTCAGACAATATGATAATATGCAGATGTATAAATTTAGGGGGAAATAATGATGAACATTATCATGAAAGCAGGATTTTCAAGGGTTTGCATCACTCCTCACTATGATGCACCCATATCAGGATACTACGAGCCGAGAAACGTCAAAGGTGTTCTGGATGACCTTTATGCCAGAGCGGTTGCGTTTGATGACGGTGAGAAAAAAGCGGTTCTCATAACTGTTGATTTGTGTATCCTCGCGCAGGAATACTATGATATGTTCAAGGCGAAAATTAACGAGGCGACAGGGATTGATAAAGACGCCATCTTTATAAACTGCTCACATACTCATACCGGCCCGATTGTAGGAAAGGACTTTGGCTCAGAAAGAAGAAGCACGGCTGCATACGATGAGTTTTTGTGTTTAAGCGTCCTCGATGCCGTGATTTATGCTATCGCAGACCTTAAAGAGGCAAAATTCGGCACAGCAAATGCAGAAGCAAAGAATATTTCGTTTGTGCGCCGCTACCGCATGAAGGACGGTTCCGTTGCAACAAATCCGGGCGTTAACAATGAAAACATTGACCATCCCCTCGGCACTCCGAATGAAACCGTAAAGCTAATAAAGATTACGCGTGAAGATGGCGACGACATCTTCCTTGTAAACTTCGGCACTCACGCTGATTCTGTCGGCGGAGAGTACATAAGCAATGACTTTATCGGATACGTATGCTCAATCCTTGAAAGAGCAGTACCGAATACAAAATGTATGTTTCTGCTTGGGCCTCAGGGAGATGTTAACCATGTTAATGTTCATCCGACTCCGGGAGAGAGTGCAATCTCAAAGATAGACTTTGACAGTGTTCCGAGAAGCATAAAACACGCAGAGCATATGGGCAGAATTATTGCCGGCGCAGTCTTGTCAGTCTGCTCAATTACAGACGAGTTGAAAGTAGATAAAATAAGCTTCGGTTCAAAGAGAGTGGATCTTCCGTCACATCAGGAGAACGATAGGTTAGATGAGGCAAAGAAGATTTCCGATCTCTACCATGCAGGCCGTGCAAACGAACTTCCGTATAAGGCGATGGAGCTTACAACGGTTGTAGCCGAAGCTGAGAGAATCATAAGATTGAAAGACGGCCCGGATTCTTTCCCGTTCTTCCTTTCTGCAATAAAACTGGGCGAATTTGTGTTTGCAGGCATCGGCGGCGAGGCGTTCACGGAGATAGGTACACGCATATGTGAAGACTCTCCCTTTGCAACAACAATTCTCACATGTATAACAAATTCTGCCGGTGGATATGTCCCTACCAGCAAAGCATATGATGAGGGCGGTTATGAGGCTAAAAGCTCATCCCTCAAACCCGGTGGAGACGACATTATTGTTGAGGGAATGAAGGAGCTTCTTTTATCACTTTGATTTCTTTTGAAAGGGAAAATAAATTGAGAAAGAGCATTGAATTTTCAATTCTCGATTCTTCAAAAAAAGAAGAATACATTTCGCAGATATCAGAGATTATGACACTGTGCGATTCTGAGTTTGTTCCGCCACTGTCTCAAAGAAGCTCGACAACCCAGAACGATTTGAGCGTAAAGCCGGGCAGAGAGAGCAAAAACGGAATAGACAGCTATCTTGGTGAAATGATGTCGCAGGAGGTTCTCTGTGCAATCTGTGAAGGTCGGCTTTTGGGGTTTGTCTCATATAAAGAGGACATGGCATGGGGGAATTTTTCGGAAGCGGATCTTCCCAATATCTATCTGTCCACTCTCGTTCTGCATCCCGATTCGCGTGGGATGGGGCTGACGGTTAAAATGTATGATTATCTTTTCAATGCTTGCTATCCCGAAAAAAATGTGTTTACACGCACCTGGTCAACAAATGCTGCACACATTAAAATTCTCGGTAAATTTGGTTTTTGCGAAGCACAGCGAATAAAGGATGACCGGGGTGTGGGAATCGACACAGTATATTTTGAATTAAGGCGCTGAAAAAGAGAGGATGCGCGAAAATGACACTTGATAAACTTAAAATCGGAGAAAGTGCAATAATCTCCGCAGTTGGAGGCGAGGGCGCTCTGCGCTGTCGCCTCCTTGATATGGGGCTTATCCCCAAAACCCGGGTTACTCTCATAAAAGTAGCACCCATGGGTGACCCCATGGAAATCCGTGTTCGTGGTTATGAGCTTACTCTGCGTTTGGAGGATGCCGGAAAAATTGAAGTGGAAAGGGAGCTTTTGGCCAGATGATTTTAGCGCTTGCAGGCAATCAGAATTGCGGAAAAACTACACTTTTCAACGTGCTTACTGGCTCAAATCAGCACGTCGGGAATTTTCCCGGCGTTACTGTTGACCAAAAAAGCGGAGAGCTAAAAGGTCATAAGGCCTGCACGGTTGTTGACCTTCCGGGTATTTATTCGCTTCGCCCATATACTCAGGAGGAGAATATAGCTCGCGATTTCATCTTAAACCAAAAACCCGATGCTATCATAAATATAGTCGATGCAACCAATATTGAGAGAAATCTCTATCTCACGTTGCAGCTTTTAGAGCTTCGTGTTCCCATGGTGCTCGCGCTTAATATGATGGACGAGGTCCGTGCAAATAACGGGTCGATTGATACTGAAAAATTGAGCAATGCGCTCGGTATCCCGGTTGTTCCGATAAGCGCCGTAAGAGGTGAAGGCGTTTCCGAGCTAATAAGACAAGCATTAATTACCGCAAAGTTAAAAACGCTTCCGCGCGTGTATGACTTTTGCTCGTCTTCATCTCCTGTTCACCGATGTATTCACGCAGTAACACACGTTATAGAAGACCATGCGGAGAGGATAGGGATTCCACCGAGATTTGCTACCGTAAAGCTGATTGAGGGAGATGATGAGCTGAAAGACCGCCTTGAGCTCCGAGCAAACGAACAAGAGCTCATCGAACACTGCGTAGTTGAGATGGAGGAAGAAGGCGGGCTTGACCGCAACGCTGCCATTGCTGATATGCGCTATGCCTTTATCGAAAAGGTTGTTTTGGATTGCGTTGTAAAGGGTGGCGAAAGCAGAGAAAGGCTTCGCTCATTGAAAATTGATAAAATCCTCACAGGTAAATACACGGCGATTCCTGTTTTTATCGGGATTATGGTGCTTGTGTTCTGGCTCACCTTCGGAGTAATCGGTGCATATTTGTCTGACCTTATGAGCTCAGGGATTGACTACATAACGTCTGTGTGCGATGCTTTTCTTAAAAGCTACGGCATAAACCCGGTAATCCACAGCCTCGTTATTGACGGTATATTTGCGGGAGTGGGAAGTGTTCTTTCCTTCCTGCCACTCGTTGTCACCTTATTTTTCTTCCTTTCAATTCTTGAAGATACGGGATATATGGCAAGAGTCGCATTTTTTATGGATAAGCCGCTTCGCAAAATCGGACTGTCGGGGAAGAGCTTTGTGCCGATGCTCATAGGCTTTGGATGTACGGTTCCTGCTATTATGGCAACGCGCACGGTTTCATCTGACCGTGACAGAAAGATGACAATTCTTCTGACTCCGTATATGAGCTGCTCTGCAAAAATTCCGATTTATTCAGTTTTTGCAGCGGCATTTTTCCCGGGCAACAGTACGCTCGTGATGACGGCTCTCTACATATTGGGGATAATTCTTTCGATAGCCCTGGCGTGTGTTTTAAAAAAGACAGCTTTCCGAGGTAACCCCGTTCCGTTTGTTATGGAGCTTCCGAATTACAGAATGCCGTCGCCAAAAAGCGTTGCGCTTCTTCTTTGGGAAAAGGCGCGCGATTTTATAGAGCGGGCATTTACAATAATTTTATTTGCAACAATCATAATCTGGTTTTTGCAGACCTTTGATGCGCGCCTCAACGTAGTTGCAAACAGCTCTGACAGTTTGCTTGCGCTCATAGGACGGTTTATTGCACCAATTCTTCGTCCGATAGGGTTTGATGATTGGAGAGTTGCAACTGCGCTCATTTCAGGCTTTTCTGCAAAGGAGGCAGTCGTTTCAAGCCTTTCAGTTCTTCTTGGAACCGGTATGTCAAATCTGAATGTTGCGCTGTCTTTGATCTTCACTCCGGCTTCGGCAGCAAGCTTTCTTGTATTTACGCTGCTCTATACCCCATGTATTGCCGCAGTTGCAACTCTCAGGAGAGAGTTCAGAAGCACAGCTGCTACGATAGGCGTTGTAATTCTGCAATGTGCAGTCGCTTGGATGGTGGCGTATCTTGTATATGCAGTCGGGAGTGCGATTTTATGACGGTTTATGATCTTGCGGTAATTAAGATACTTGTGGTGGCTGTGATTTTTGCAGTAGTGCTTGCGGTCAGGAGAAAAAAGAATGGCCGCTCCTGCTGCGGGGATTGCTCCCGGTGTAACAAATGTAAATAACAAGGCCTGTGGCGAAGCTCGCCACAGCCCTATTTTATTCTATCAACCCATATTTAACTTTGATTCTTTCAAGCTTGTCTATCATAGGCTCGGATATGAACCAAAGGAAGAAGGCTGTTCCGAGTGCATGGATTAAGTCAAATGGTATGCCCATAATGTATGCAGAGATTACCATTGCCTTTGTAGGATTAGCCTGATACATTATTACGGATGCAGGATTCATAATGCCACCGTATATCACAAGTGTTGCAATAAAGCCAAAGATACAAAGGGATGCTTTGGTTTTGCGAAGAAATCCCTTTTTGAAAAGTATTCCTGCGATAAAACCGATGATACCAAAAGCAAACATCTGCCACGGTGTCCACGTTCCTTGTCCAAAGAAAAAATTTGAAACAAATCCGGTAACCGACCCTACTAAAAATCCCGTTTCACCACCAAAAGCTACACCTGCAATGATAACAAGTGCAACAACGGGTTTGAACTGCGGCAGCATAAAGAATGCAGCCCTGCCTGAAACTGCAATAGCACACAATACACTTATCACGATAAGCTCTCTTGCTTTTGGCTTTCTTGACTCAAACATCATACAAAACGGTATCATCGTTTCAAGTATGATTAAAAGGCTTGTAAAATAATACTTTCTGTCCCCCAAGAAGGAAATGCCAATGTAAATTGTCAGCGGTATTAAAAGAAGTATCAGGAAAGTTGCCATAAGTGTTCTTTTTGTCAGTTTTCTGTCTGACTTAGGAACTTGTATTACAGCTATTCCGATGTCCTTTTGCGGAAAGAAGCATAAACACATAGCAGCAAATTCAACTATCGAAATTATCTGCAAAAGATATGACTTCATATAACTCAATATTGTTGTCAAAACAAAGAGTGCAGCAAATATGCTACCGATGACAATTCTTGCAGGTGTCAGTTTTTTTACCTTTTCTTTTTGTGGTTTGATTTCGGTTTGAGCTGTATACAATTTTATATTTCTTGATTGTGTGTCTTTATTTTCGACTTTGCCACCACAAGCAAGGATTATATCTTTTGCCAAAACAGCATCCGGAAGCCTGGTTCTTGCCATACGATTTGCAGATGTGGTATAGAAGTTTTTACCCTTAAAAAACTCTCTCGGCGTATCAACAGATGTTATGCTTCCATCAAACACAAGGGCACATTTGTCGGCATATTCTGCCGAGAACTCTATATCGTGAGATACCATAAGAATGGTAACGCCGTTTGCTTTTAAGTCTAAAAGAATATCCGCAAATTTCTCTTTGAAGTGTGCATCCATTCCTTTTGTCGGCTCATCTAAAAGCAGAATCTCAGGCTCCATAAGAAGTATTTTTGCAAGTGCTGCTCTCTGTTGTTCGCCGCCTGACAAATCATATGGATGTGAGTCTAAAAGATTTTCGATTTTGCAAAGTGCAGATATATTTTGTACCTTTTTTTCTTTTTCTTCTTTTGCAAGTTTCTTATCGGAGAGCATTTCCATTAAGTCGAGGTAGACTGTTTTCTTCACAAACACACTCTGCGGATTCTGAGGAAGAACGCCAAGCAGTCCGTTATACAAATTCTTGATTTGCGAGATGCTTTGCCCTTTAATCAAAATATCTCCTCTGTATGGTATGTTAAGACCTGATATAAGCGAAAGTGCAGTTGTTTTTCCGGTTCCGTTACCCCCCACAAGACAAAGCAATTCGCCTTTATTAACACTTAAATTAAATCCCTTCACGACATCAGGCATTTCTTTTTCGTATCTGAACCAAGCGTCTTTCATTTCAATAACGGTATCGTTATTTTCTTTTAAGTCATCATCAGGAATAACATTAGGATTCAAAGTGTTTTCTCTTGAATAATCTTCAAGCCATGTCCTGCCTTCTCTGACGGTCAGAGGACAAGGTAAAGCATTTACCACTTCACCGTGAACTTTAATCGGAGTTGGAAGCGCTTTATACATATCATGATTTTTGGCTTTGAGGATTTTTCCAACCTCATTTGGGGTTTCATCAGCAATGATTTTGCCCTCATCCATAACGATAACCCGATCAGCCATTGGGAAAGCATCTTCCAAACGATGCTCGGTGAGAATAACGGTTGTTCCAAGCTCGCGGTTAATCCTCTCTAAAGTTTTCATAAACTCTCCTGCGGCGATGGGATCAAGCTGACTTGTAGGCTCGTCCAATATGAGAACAGACGGCTGCATTGCCATTACTGATGCAAGGTTTAACAGCTGTTTCTGTCCGCCCGAAAGCTCTGTTACCTTTTTATAAAACCAAGTCTGTATCCCAAAAAATGATGCCATTTCGGACACTCTTGTTCTTATTTCGGTTTGTTTGTATCCAAGACTTTCCAAACCAAATGCAAGCTCATGCCATACCTTATCGGTTACAATCTGATTGTCAGGATTCTGCATTACAAAGCCAATGCCCGATGCTTGTTCTTTGGTGTCATAGTCAGCAAGAGATTTGCCGTTAAAATAGATATTTCCGCTTATTTCGCCGTGTGGTGCAAGCGATGATTTTAATAATCTTAAAAGTGTAGTTTTTCCACATCCCGATTTGCCGCAAAGCAGAACAAATTCGCCTTGATTTACTGTGAAGTTTATATCCGTAAGAGCCTTATCGCATCTGGCAGGATAACTAAAACTTAAATTTTTGACCTTAAAGCTTTCCATTTTCTCACCTCCCAAAGTTCAATTATTATTGGGCTACTACAAAGAAGCAGATATGCCAAGAATACACTTGTGCCAAATACAGAAATATCTGTTGATTCCAACTTCGGAAAGAAACTGAAATACATTCCGCCCATTAAATTTCCAACAAGTGTGTATATACCTAAAAGCAAAATACAAATAAGTGCTTTTTTATCTCGTGTGTCAAATGTGAATATCGAAAACGCTGTTCTTCCCGGTATTCCATAGCCACGGGATTTCATACTGTCCGCAGTTTCAATGGAGTTCTCTAAGGCCCAGGTTGTCATAATGGACAAGATATTAAGTCCGTTTTTTGCCCGTTTTATGATACTTCCGTTTGAAACATCACGCCCCATACATTTCTGTGCGCTTGTTACGACCTTTAGCTGATGTGCAAACTTCGGTACAAAGCGGAGTGTCATAGAAATGATTAGCGACATTGCCGGAATGATTTTCCCGAACAGATACATAAACTTATCGCTTGTCATAACCTCGTTGTAGCAAGAGAAATGACAGATAACACCCACAATCATAAAAGCTGCACAAAGTCCGTAAATAACTGATTCAAGTGTCAACGGATTTCCGCTTGGCAGATACGCTATTATGGTTGCGCCCTCGTGGTTAAAGACAGGGTTTATAAGTGCCATCATTAAAGCCGTTGGGAGCATATATATTAAGTTTGTTTTTATTGCTTTTTTACCTTTTAACATCGCGGAATATGTAAAGCCACTCGCAAGTGAAATACCGAGACTCACCGGATGCATAAAAAAGCAAGAAAACCCGATTACAAATACAAAATATATGAAATTTACAATCGGGTGATATGTTTTAAATTCGCTCATTTTTATATTGCCTCTTTTCAACCACATAATCAGTCAATATCTTTACCCAAATTACAAGTATACAGAAATTCGATTTTGTCCCCGTCATTAAGCAGATATTGTGAACAACCGTAACCCGGTACTTCTCCGTTTACTTTATATATCCATCCGGAAAGCTCTCCGCAATCGTGTTCATATAGATTTGAAATTCCTCTTATATATACCGTATTATACATCGGTGTATTTACAAAATCAATATGTATCTTGTTTTTCTTAAGCTCTCTTGACAAGACATTAAATGCACTTTCTCCGGCGTAAAAGACAACTTTTGTCTGCTCGAATATAATTCCATCCTTCGGCACCAATGACTTTTTTTCTTTATTAAGCTTATCCATATTGTTTAAAATGGTATCACACCGCACTGACAGCAAACATTCTGTAATGTTTTCATTTGTTTCGTTTGCATCAGCTTTATTTTCTACTTCGCCTGCAGGCTCTGCAGTATCAAATATATCTTCTGTTTTAACGGTTTCGGCAGTTTTAATATCTTCATTTCCTTGTGCAGAGAGTGGCAAACTTTCGCCTGCTGCACTCTCTGTTATAATTACTTTTGACTCATTTTCAATATTTTCAGAGATATTTACCTTGCCACATGAAACGAAAACAACTGCAACTAATGTTAAAATAAAAATTAGGAATAGTTTTCTTTTCATATCAGCTTCGCCCTGCCAAGCATATTATAAAGAATTTGGGCTATTTCTGCCCTTGTTACTTCTGTTTTTGGTTCTATTTCAATAACACTTTTATCAAGAATTTCTTCGTTATAACAAAACGCAAGTGCTGTCATTGCCCAATCAGACGCCTCAACATAATCAGAAAACTCAGCAAGGGTGTTTCTAATCCCGGCTTCACTTGTGTCTTCCTTCATTCCGCAAAGCTTTGCTGCTCTTAGAATCATTGTAGCTGCTTCTTCGCGCGTGATTTCTCCATGAGGGTTAAATTCCTTTTCTGAAACACCATTTACAATGCCATAAGAAAAAGCCGTGTTTACATATGTTTTAAACCAATCATTCTCTTTCACATCAACGAATGCTCCATTGTTCTTTTCGGGCACGCCCAAAGCTCTTACCACGATAGCTGCAAATTCAGCTCGTGTCATTGTTTCATCGGGACAATAGCTTTTCTCATTTTTGCCGTTTATAATTCCCCGTGCAGCAAGTTCTTCAATGGCCTTTTGACTTTTACTGCTTTGTATATCCTCAAAGGTCTTTTCTTCAAAAAGTATTGGCAAAATTCTTATATCTTCATTTTTTTCGCTTAACCCTTGTGGTTTTTCTTCAATATTTTCAGGCTCTTTTTTTACATCGTCTTTTTCTTCAGTTTTACTGTTTGATGAGCCTCCGCTTCCGCCCCGCGACGGAGTATAGATAATTTCCAATGTTGCCCTGGCTTCATTTTGCGGATAATCCTTAAAATCATAAATCATTTTATCGCTATCCCACAATTTCCAAGCACAAAGTCCCCTTAACCCTTGCTCTGTGCTAAAGGAGTTGTCTTCAGGCAAAAATCCGTCAAAAGCTCCGTTACTTTGGCTCATAAGTCCGTCAACCAGACTTTTTCCGTCTTTCAAAACTGTTTCAGGATTTATTCCAACAGCCGAAAGTCCTGCTATTGCAAGCCCTGTTGATGCAGCATTGCCCATTGAGCCGTTGCTGCCCTGATAATCTTTAATCAGATTGGCTGTTTCTTCGACAAGAGCAGCGATGTCGGGATTTGTATCACAGTAAGGAGCAAGAGCGCGAAGCATAGGTGCCGCCCCGTCAATGCCCCATGTTGTATCTTGCCACGAGGTCTTTATTCCAACAGCGGTATTTATAAGAAAATTTATGGTTTCCTGTGAAGCATAATCCTCGCCTTGTTCGAGCGCAATCAACACATAAGGAAGTGTATATTCATAATATGGTACTGCCACTGATTCTTCAGTAATAAGCGAATTAAGCTTTGCCACAATATCAAAAGCTGTTCCGTTTTTCTTGTAAGTATTTTTTGCATCATACCCTAATGCACGAAGAGCAATAATGGATTTTGCAAGGTCGCCCTGTGAAGAAGAGGCATCCGCAAAAGCAATTATTTTATCCACAAGGCCTTGCTTTTGTGTATCAGTAAAAATGTATTGACTTTCAGGATATATTTTTAGGTAATCAGCAAAATCCGCCACAAACCAATACATATTTCCGTCATCTAAAATTCTGTCCGAAAGATATTTTTCTACTATATTATGTAGCTGTTCTTCTGCGGTCACATAAGGCAAATCATCTTCCGGCTCATCTGTGGGCGTGTCCGTGGGGATATCTGTCGGTGGAATTTCAGTATCATTAACTGTAATCACACAAACAGGCGCCTCAATAGCAGTAACCGTTTCATCAGCGACCAACTTTGTTTTAACAGCTGAAATAACATATCGACCACACTCATCAAAAGAAACCGACGCCTTGCCATCTGCATCTGTTACATTCTCTGTGACAACACCATTTACGGTTATTGTGGCATCCGCACAAGCAGAGAATGACAGCCGCCCTTCTGCCGTGTATTCACCTTGTGACAATACCAAATCCACAGTTTCCCCGGGCTGAACTTCAACTTTTCTCTCATTAAAACAGGTATATACTTCCATATCAAGAGAAGTGCTTTCATTTATACAAAACTCAATAAAGTCACCATTCTCAAGCTCGTGATTGGGGCCCCACACACTTTCTTCGCCAAAATTCACCTGATATGTAAAATTTTCGCTTGTATCCTCCCAAAATTTTGAAACATAAAGTCCATAATCACCTGTTGCGGTTTCATAACCTGACTCTCCGGCTTCACACAAGTCGGCATGCACAATTCTAAAAGCATCATCCAGTACATACACATCTTTGCCCGAAAGTTCAACCGCAGTCATTGCAATCGGACAACCATTTTTGTCATTTACTATTTCTCCATGTTTACTTATTGTTATGTACACTGTAGCTGCGTTGAGTTCGTTCTCCGTTGCAAAAGCTGTTACACCAAGAGAGCTTACAATCATTACTACGCTCAAAATTAAAGATATTGTTTTTTTCATTTTAATCCTCCGTTTTTTATTTTCTGCGTTGTTTTTTATTTATTTTCACCTCCGCACCGCAGAAAACAAAAAACTGCGGCAATTTTTCTTTCAAAAAATTACCACAGCTGAGTTTTTCTGTGATGAATCACAATTCAGATGAGAATGCGCACAAAGCCCTAAAAATACATTTGGGCACCTCTATCTGAAAACGCCATCTCTATGCAAATGAGCACTTACGAGATAACATCAAAGCAGGTCTTGTGACTCGCACCATATAGACAAATCCGTCTGCATTTTTGCACCCTGCCTTCGCAGTTTCCCACTGACTATCTTTCGATAACGGATACAAAAACTTCAATGCATACACCGACAGTTATCGCAGGGGATTCTCACCCCATTCCCTTTCCACTGATTATACCTTGCAAATAGGCTTTTACGGCATAACCAACACTCTGTGTGAATGTATTAAATTAAAAATATCATATTCTTCGTACTTTCTCAATGATATATCTATGCGAATATCAGCATTTCGGCAAAGAAACGATATTATGTTATATATTTTATCGCTTTTTTGACAAAAAATCAATGCACAAAACAAACAATTTTTATAACAAAAACAAACATTTTGGTATTGCATATTGATGATTGGTTTTTGCATGGTTTCTATAGTACATTTAATTCCATTCCGCAATTCCACAGAATGAAATTTGCATAAAAAATCAAGAGTTTTTATGCTTTATATCAACCTAAAACCCCTGATTTTATGCGATTTTTGATTTTTCGCCGAGTGGGCGGGACCATCAGGTCCGTGTGCCAGTAATGGCTTAGGAGTTCAAATCTCCTCAGGTGCACCAAAAAATCCTATCGACACAAATCGATAGGATTTTTATTTAGCGTGATTTATTTTATAGTATTATACAGATAAGCCCGCCTGAGCCTTCGTTTAT
>JAZRPO010000002.1:0-27102 GCA_045649265.1 Eubacteriales bacterium | reverse complement strand
TCGGCTGGAAATGTTCTGACATTTGTTTATGATGATGGTAACTGGAAAGAGGTTTCATGGAATACAATTTGGTCAAATACAGGTAGTGCAGATGATGTGATATATCCATATTTTTGGCATTGGATATACTGATTTTTGTCCTAACTTGATATGAACTTGATATTCAAAAGGTTTGCATCTAAACCTTATGCCTCGCAATTGAGTAATGTCGAATTTTGTCGAAAGGAGAAATAAAATGAAAAAAGGTTTATTAGGTTGCGGAATAGCGTTAGGTGTATTTGTTTTAATTATTATTTTACTATTTGCAGGATTGTTTCTTCTTTTGAGAGGGGAAGAACAAAAACCACCACAGATTACAATAGGAGAGTTTCCGTTTGTTGTTGAATATGAAATGAACGGAGAAACTTTTCTTATTGAAGATACTGTTGTTTGTGAGTTTAATGGATATGATTTATCAGCACTTACATTTAATAAGCCAAGGAGTTGGAGGAGTAAGTTAAAAAGTGGAGAAAAAGAGAAACTACTTATTATAAGAGAGGACAATAAGCCTTCAGCAATAAAAGAGGGTAGACATAATGAGTGGGCGGAATTAAGAGTGTTTTATGGAAGTGAAGAACACTATATGGGAGATCCTACTGCGAAATCATTGACTCATAGATATCCGCAATTTATATATTATGAAACTTACACTGAAAATGGAGAAAGCAGGTATCGATGGGGGACAGAACTTACCGAAGAAGATTTAAAAAAATATTTTGGTATTACTGTGAAAAGATTTGAATTTAGTGAACCAATTAAAAATGAATTTAAATGATTTTCAGTTCTAATTTGATATGAACTCGACATCCAAAAGGTTTGCATCTAAACCTTATGCCTCGTAATATGGATATGTCGAATTTTGACGAAAGGAAGCCTCCCTTGCCTAAAGGGAGGGGGACCACCGAAGGTGGTGGAGGGATATATGGAAAGAAAGCATAATGTTGATTTAACAATTAATGCAAGAAACTTGAGAAAGAATATGACAAAAGAAGAGCGACATCTTTGGTATGATTTCTTAAAAAGATATCCTGTCAGATTTTTAAGACAAAAAGTAATAGATAATTACATAGTTGATTTTTATTGCCATAGTGCAAGGTTAATTATTGAACTGGATGGTTCGCAACATTATGAAGAAAAAGGTTTATTAAAAGACAAAATTAGAACTGAAATAATTGAACAAAGAAACTTAACAGTTATTAGAATTCCTAATAACGAGGTGAATAGAAACTTTGAGGGAGTATGCCAATATATTGATAATACAGTAAAAGAATCCCTCCGTCAGTCTTCGACTGACACCTCCCTTTAGGCAAGGGAGGCTAAGTTGCATCTAAACCTTATGCCTCGCAATACGCAAATTGTGTAAATTTTCGACGAAGAATCAAAAAACTTGCAGTAATTAAAAAATCCGAAAATACTCACGTATTTTCGGATTTTTTTAATTTGACATATTTATGTAAGCAGAATAGTCGGTTGTCAGGTGCTGAAGCATTAAATCTTTTGCTATATCTTCTTTTTGTTCAATGACGGCGTTTAAAATTTTGCGGTGTGCTGCGGAGTCGCGCTTGTATATCTCAGAGGTCAGGAAATCCTTTTCACGCATTTTTAGAAGCTGCAAAGCCATAGAGTCGTGTAACTGTATCATAATACGATTTTTGCAGGCTGAAATGAGAGCAAGGTGAAACTGATAACCATATTTTAAAAGCTGTTGCTTATCATCGGATGCTTCCATTTTTGTGATGGTGGCATGCATTTTGGAAATATCTTCGTCTGTTCTGAGTTTAGCTGCCAGTGCAGCGGCAGCAGGCTCTAAAATACATCGAACCTCAATCAACTCAGAAAGAGCACTTTCGTCAAGAATTAATTCGCCTAAATCAGTGTGCGCAATAGCAATCATCGCATTTTTCGATACAAAGGTACCGCGTCCTGTTGCGGATGTTAAAATACCTGCCATCTGTAAGCTTTTAATAGCTTCGCGGACAGAGCTTCTGCCAACATGAAACATAGCTGCAAGTTCTGCTTCGGTAGGGAGGTGTCCCCCCTCAATAAAGGTATGATTACGTATTAAAAGAATAATCTGATCTGCAACAGATTCGTATTTTAGCTTTGCTATAATGGGCGTTACTTCCAAAGAGACCCCTCCTTTTACAATTATAAATATTGTAATTGTACCATTTTTATCTCGGTTTGTAAAGAAAAATTATCTTAAAAAAGTTCTAAAACATATTGCGATTTGTCAGACAATATGATAATATGATATTAGTATATTATGGAGGTGTATTTATGAATAAAAAAACAGTAATTATAACAAACGAAATGGTCAAAAAATATGTTTCAATTGATGACGTTATAGAGTCTGTTGAAAATGTTTGGAAATGGTATGGAGAAAAACAGGTTATTATGCCCCCGAAAATCACAACAGATATGAGTGGGCTCGGCGTTAAAGGATGGTTTAATTCTATGCCGTCATACATCGGTCCATTAGATTCCGCAGGCATTAAAGTTGTAGGTGGATATGATGATAATCCCAAAAAAGGCTTACCATTTATTCGTTCAAACATTCTTGTGACGGATCCTCATGACGGCTTTTTAAAGGCTTTGGTTTGCGGAGATTGGATTTCAGATGCCAGAACGGGTGCCCAGCCTGCGATTGCCATGAAATATTTGGCAGCTAAAAGTGATATTGTAACTGTTATTGGTGCGGGGCGTCAGGCTTTTTATGCTGTAACCTGTATCAGCAGGATACATAAAATCAAAGAACTGCGTATTTGTGATATTTCAAAAGAAGCAAGGGAAAAATTTGCATCATATTTCCCTGATGCTGATTTTAAAATTACACCTTACGAAAGTAATGAGGAAGCATGCAGAGAATCTGATGTTATTATTACCCTCACGACTGCCAATGCTGTTTTGGTAGAAGAACCCTGGTGCAAGCCCGGAAGCCTTGTTCTTACTATGGGCTCATTCCAGGAAGTATCAGATGATATCGCAAGAAAGTTTGATAAGCTTTATCTTGATCATATTGCGCAGGGACTTCATCGCGGTCAGTTCTTGCCGATGGCACATCGCGGAGAAATCACAGAGGATGATTTTGCTGCCGAACTTCCGGACATCGTTGCAGGTAAAAAATCGGGCAGAACAGACGATAATGAGCGCTTAATGTGCGAACTTGTGGGTATGGGCAGTCCAGATTTATGTATTGCAACACTTGCTTTTAATCGTGCAAAGGAATCCGGAGAAGTTTTAACAGAAGTTGATATGTTAGGGTAATATGCACAAAAAAGTCTGACCGATGTGTCAGGCTTTTTTATTATAAATTGACTTCTTTACCATGATGCAATATAGGTGTCGATATGAGTAATCCTTGGAAAAGGACAGATTTAATCGATTATGAAAATCATATGAGTTTAGAAAATGTTAATAAACGATTGTAAAAAATTACAACTTTAAAAAGCGGAATTTTTATTGACAAAGGTCCTCGTGTTGTGTATAATTGTATACAATTATACACAACATATCACAAGGTGGTGCCTCGAATGCTTGAAATATCAAATAAAACAAATCTTCTTGAACAAAAGAGTTACCGGTATCAGTTACAGGATGTTGAGAATCCCAATTTATATCGTGAAATTTTTCCGTACGACGAGATTCCCAAGATATCCTTTAACCATCGTAGAGTACCTATTGGTATGCCTGAGGAAATATGGATTACCGACACTTCCTTCCGAGACGGTCAGCAATCGGTAGAACCTTATACTGTAGAGCAGATTGTAGATCTTTATAAGCTCATGTCAAAACTTGGAGGACCTTACGGAATCATAAGACAGACGGAGTTTTTTGTTTATTCAAAAAAAGATAGGGAAGCTATGAAACGCTGTCAGGATCTGGGACTTAAATTCCCTGAGATAACCACTTGGATACGTGCAAGCAAAGAAGACTTTAAACTGGTAAAAGATCTTGGAATCCGTGAAACCGGTATTCTTGTAAGCTGTAGTGATTATCATATTTTTAAAAAAATGAAAATGTCCAGAAAAGAATGTATGGATATGTATCTGGCAACGATAGCGGAAGCTTTTGAAACGGGTGTTTCTCCACGTTGTCATCTTGAAGATATTACAAGGGCAGATTTCTACGGATTTGTAGTTCCTTTTGTAAATGAACTTCAGAAAATGTCCCGTGATGCAGGCATTCCGGTTAAAATACGTGCCTGCGATACAATGGGATGCGGTATTCCTTACAGCGAAGTTGCACTTCCACGGAGTGTTCCGGGAATCATATACGGACTCCAGCATTATTCCGATGTTCCTTCGGAAATGCTCGAGTGGCACGGACACAACGATTTTTATAAGGCGGTTACCAATGCCTCAACTGCATGGCTTTTTGGAGCGTGTGCCGTTAATTGTTCTCTGCTTGGTATAGGAGAGAGAACGGGTAATGTTCCCCTGGAAGCAATGGTTATGGAGTATGCAGCACTGCGCGGTTCATTTGATGGAATGGATCCTACTGTAATAACCGAAATAGCGCAATATTTTAAGGAGAATATAGGTTATAAAATTCCACCCATGACTCCTTTTGTGGGCAGGAATTTTAACTGCACAAGAGCCGGGATTCATGCAGATGGTCTTTTGAAGGATGAAGAAATTTACAACATATTCAATACAAAGAAGCTTCTTGACAGGAAGGCCTCTGTGGCAATCGGTAAAACATCGGGACTTGCAGGGATTGCATATTGGATAAACGACAATTACTCGTTGGAGGGCGAAAACTGCGTAGATAAAAAATCTCCGCTTGTAATAGCGCTGAAAGCGTGGATAGACGAAGAATATGAGCAAGGAAGAAACTCAACGCTTTCTACAATCGAAATCGAAAGGAAAATTGAGGAGATTTCGGGCGGTCAGTTCAAATGCCTGTGATTTTCAGAACGGAGGAATAATATGGAGCATAAAACAGTATCTCTTGCCGACCAGATATTTATGGAAATTGAGAATAATATTCTTACAGGAGTATATACAATAGGCGAGGTTTTCACCGAAATGAATTTTTCGGAAAAGCTTGGTGTCAGCAGAACTCCCATCCGCGAAGCAATACGCCGTCTTGAACAGGAACGGCTGGTAGAGGTTACTACAAAAGGTGTTGTAATCATGGGTATCTCACGTAAGGATATTTTCGATATGTACGAAATACGCTTGCGCACCGAGGGGCTTGCGTCCCGTTGGGCAGCAAACACTATTTCGGAAGAAGGTAAGAGGCAGCTTCGTGAAATTGTAGAATTACAGGAATTTTATACTTCAAAAAAAGATGCTGATAATATTAAAAACATGGATTCAAAATTTCATGAAGTTGTATATAAAAATTGCGGAAGCATAGTTCTTGCAGATATGCTTCATCAACTTCACAAAAAGCTGACAAAGTATAGAAAGGCATCTGTTTCGAATAACGAAAGGGCATTTCAGTCTACAAAAGAACACAGAGAGATTTTAGATGCCATTCTGGCAAAGAACGGTGACCTTGCGGAAAAGCTTACTGTTCAGCATGTTGAAAACGCCAGAAGGAATATGAAAAAAATTATAGAGAAATAACACTTATATTATATTTGAGAGGAGTGCCGAAAATGGGACTTACAATTGCACAGAAAATTATTAAGGCACATCTTGTTTCAGGAGAAATGAAACAAGGAGAAGAGGTTGCCATTCGCATTGACCAGACGTTGACACAGGATGCAACAGGTACAATGGCGTATCTTGAATTTGAGGCTATGGGGATTCCACGTGTACGCACTGAAAAAAGTATAGCATATATAGACCATAACACACTTCAATGTGGATTTGAAAATGCCGATGACCATCAGTTTATAGCAAGTATTGCAAAAAAATACGGAATCTATTTTTCGCGTGCCGGCAATGGAATCTGCCATCAGGTTCATCTTGAAAGATTCGGAAAACCAGGAAAAACGCTTATTGGATCCGATAGCCATACCCCCACAGGTGGCGGTATAGGCATGCTTTCTTTCGGTGCGGGGGGGCTTGATGTTGCAGTTGCCATGGGCGGAGGCGAGTATTATATTACAATGCCGAAAATGTTCAAGGTAGAGCTAACAGGAAAGCTTCGTCCGTTTGTTACAGCCAAAGATGTAAGTCTTGAAATCCTTCGTGTTTTGTCTGTAAAAGGGGGAGTTGGTGCTATTATAGAATGGGGAGGAAAAGGCGTTGAAACGCTTTCCGTTCCGGAAAGAGCTACTATAACCAACATGGGTACAGAACTTGGTGCTACCACTTCCATTTTCCCATCGGATGAAATTACCAAAGAATTTTTGGAGGCACAGGGCAGAGGAGAAGATTATATAGAACTTTCGAGTGACTCTGATGCTGTATACGATAAAATTATTCAAATAAATCTGTCGGAATTAGAACCTCTTATTGCTTGTCCTCATTCTCCGGACAATGTTGTCCGTGTATCATCGCTCAAGGGTACAAAGGTCAATCAGGTATGTATTGGTTCGTGCACAAATTCCTCACTTATGGATATGCTTAAAGTAGCAGCAATGCTCAAGGGAAAAACGCTTGCACCCGATGTAAGTCTTTCTATATCACCCGGCTCTAAACAGGTTCTTGCTATGCTTGCGGACAGCGGAGCGCTTTCCGACATTATTGCATCGGGTGCAAGAGTTTTGGAGTGCGCCTGCGGGCCATGTATCGGTATGGGATTTTCACCTAATTCGTCCGGTGTTTCACTTCGTACATTCAACCGGAACTTTGAAGGCAGAAGCGGTACAGCCGATGCAAGTGTGTATCTGTGTTCTCCTGAAACGGCTGTCGCTGCGGCCATTACAGGAGAAATTACAGATCCCATGCTGTTTGGAGAAATGCCAGAAATCAAAATGCCTGAAAAATTTAAAATTGATGACAGCGGAATAATTGCTCCGGCTGATGAGACAGAAGCCCCGGATGTGAAAATTCTCCGCGGACCCAATATTAAGAAATTTCCGGATACTTATCCGGTGACTGATAAGATAGAAGCTCCTTTGATTCTTAAAGTCGGTGACAATATCACCACCGACCATATTATGCCGGCAGGTGCAAAAATACTTCCTTACCGTTCGAATATCCCGTATATTTCCCAGTTCTGTTTTGGAGTTTGCGACAAAACATTTCCACAAAGAGCACTTGAAGCGGGCGAAAGCATAATTATTGGCGGTTCTAACTATGGTCAGGGTTCAGCCCGTGAGCATGCGGCACTGGTGCCTCTTTATCTGGGGGTAAGGTGTGTAATTGCAAAGAGCTTTGCGAGAATTCATGTGGCTAATCTTATCAATGCAGGTATTCTGCCGCTTACCTTTAAAAATGCAGATGATTACGATAAGCTCAACATGGATGATGCTCTTGAAATTTGCGGAATTTATGAGGGTATGGATAAGGGCGAAATTACGCTTTATAACAAAACTACAGAAGAAAAAATTCTCCTTTCATGCTCTTTTAGTGAAAGACAGAAGGAGATGCTTAAATGCGGAGGTCTTTTGGGATACACAAAAGCAAAAAATAATTGAGGAAGTGGGAAAATGGAATATAATATCGAAGAATACTGCAATCATTTTCGGAAACTTCTTGAATCACAGCTTCTTCGTTGCGAAAAAATGGAGAAAGAATCCGAAAGGTGTGATTTTTCGAAGAAAGAGAAGATTATAATCGGAGTTATCGGTGGCGATGGAATAGGTCCGATTATTGTAGATGTAGCAAAAAAAGTTGCTGAAAAACTCCTTTACGAGGAAATTTCAAGCGGCAAAGTAGAAATCAGAGTTATTGAAGGTCTCACAATCGAAAACAGAATGGCAAAAAAACAATCTGTGCCGGAAGATGTCTTGGCGAATATTAAAAAATGTGATGTTCTCTTAAAAGGCCCCACTACAACTCCGAAAGGTGGAACTATGGAGAGCGCCAATGTTACGCTGCGTCGCGAATTGGATTTGTATGCAAATGTACGTCCTGTATGTATTCCCGAAAAGAATATAGATTGGATTTTCTATCGCGAAAATACTGAGGGAGAATATGTGCTGGGCAGCAGCGGAATTGAAGTTCCCGAAAAGCTTGCGTTTGATTTCAAAGTTACTACAACTCCGGGAACAGAAAGAATTGCCAGAGCTGCATATGAGTATGCAAAGGCCAATGGAAAAACTAATGTTTCCATTGTAACAAAAGCAAATATTATGAAAAAAACTGATGGAAAATTTTCTGCTATTTGCCATAGGATTGCCAAGGAGTATCCCGAGATTGAAACAGAAGAATGGTATATAGATATTATGAGTGCAAACCTTGTAAATGAAGATATACGCCATAAATTCCAGGTATTTGTTCTGCCCAATCTTTATGGGGATATTCTCACCGACGAAGCGGCACAGCTTCAGGGTGGAGTAGGCACCGCAGGAAGTGCAAATGTGGGCGACAGATATGCAATGTTTGAAGCTGTTCACGGAAGTGCACCGAGGATGATTGAAGAAGGCATTGGCGAATATGCAAATCCGCAGAGTATTCTGAGGGCGCTTGTAATGCTTCTGCGTCATATAGGATTTGCAGAAAAAGCGCAACTGCTTGAAAAAGCTATTGAAATATCTAATAAAGAAAAAAACATTGTTATCACGGGAAATAAGAACGGAGCGACATGTGATGAGTACGGCAAATATCTTATTTCTAAAATATAATGTTTTTACTCAAGAAGAAGTGCACTAATCTGATTTATGCCTGAAATAAAGATTTTTCAGACGATTTACGAAATATTGTTTTGAATGAATTTCCGGCACGCCGCTGAGATGTATCGGTTTTTCTTAACGTAAAAGTGGATGCTTCGTTTTGTTTCCTCATCATAAAGCTTGTAATATACAACGTTGCTTTGAGGATGAAACTTTTTAATAAGCGTGTCGCTGACAAAGCAAGACCCCATGCCCGAGCAGGCGATGTTGTAAGCCGTGACCTGCTGGTCAAGCTCGAAAATAATCTTTGGGTTAAAACTGTGCTTTTTACAGAGTAGAGTTGCCTTTTTTCCGGTATCATTTTCTTGCTTTAACAAAATGAACTGCTCGTCCTTAAATGAAGAGAGAGAAACACATGGGCAATCATCGCTTTTATGCAGATTTTTTCTGATATCTTCAAATGTGAGACGACAGTCGTTCAATTTATCATTGATGGGCAGATTTTTTGGAACGGCAAGAAGAAGCATTTCAGAAGTATGAAGGTACGACTCAATGGCGGGGTTGACAATAACTGCGTTATCAATAACAATATCAAGCTCTCCGTTTATAAGGAGATTCATTAGGTTTTTAGTGTTATCCTCATGAATCTTAAAAACTATATAAGGAAAGTTCTTTTTAAAATCCGAAATCATAGGCGGCAGAATGAAGGAGGAGAAGAGGTTGCTTCCTCCTACTTTAATCTCGCCCTTCAGAGTGTTCAAGCTGTCGTTTGCATAGTTGCGGAAGTTTTCTTCGATTTTTTTAATTTCAAGTGCGCTTTCTATATATTTCATCCCTATCTCTGTAGGTGTGATTGGGTTAGTTGAGCGGTCAAAAATCGGGGCAGAGAGTTTTGCTTCAATTCTCTTGACGCTTGAACTCAGAGACGGCTGGGAAATGTACAATTTTTTTGCGGCTTTTGAGAAGCTTTTTTCTTTGTAAACTTCAAGAATGTACTCCTTATTTGTGAACATAACAAACCTACCTTTAAGTATAATTTAAAAGTTATAACAATTATTAATCAATGCATATTTGATTATAGTACAACATGATGATATAATCAATACAAATAAATAAAAATAAGGGGATAAGGTAATATGTCAGCGCTTTTCAGAGAAGAAAGAGATTCTATCGGATCAATGCAGATTCCTGTTGATGCATACTATGGCGTGCAGAGCTTGAGAGCGAAGGAAAATTTTAAAATTACAGGGAGAACTGTCCACCCCGAACAGATTAAAGCATTAGTAGAGGTTAAAATCGGCGCTGCAATCGCAAATGCTGAGGCAGGGGTTCTTCCTTGCGATATTAAAGATGCAATCGTAAAAGCGGGCTATGATGCTCTTGAAGGAAAATTTGATGATCACTTTATCGTTGATTCTATTCAGGGAGGAGCGGGCACCTCAACAAATATGAATGTAAATGAGGTTCTTGCAAACCGTGCTATTGAAATCCTCGGCGGAAAAAAGGGTGATTATTCCATAGTTCATCCGAATGACCACGTGAACTTCGGTCAGTCTACAAACGATGCTTACCCGACATCGGGAAAGATTGCGACAATCCGCCTTATCAAAAAAGCCTGTGTTCAGCTTCGTCGCCTTGAAGCGGCTCTCCTTGATTGCGGAAAAAAATTCAAGTCAGTTGTAAAAATGGGCAGGACCGAGATGCAGGATGCAGTTCCTGTAAGCCTTGGTGAGAGTTTTGTTGCATTTTCAAAAGCAATCAGCAGAGATATAAAACGTTTTGAAACAGCAATAAACGCACTTTCTGTTATCAATATGGGAGCCACTGCTGTCGGAACGGGAATTAACGCAGATAAGGTATACATAAAGAACGTAGTTCCGAAGATTGCTGAAGTAACAGGGCTTGACCTTGTTCAGGCGGAGAATTTGATTGATGCAACTCAGAATCTTGACGATTTTGTTTTTGTTTCAGGCATAATCAAAGCTTGCGCTACAAGTATTTCAAAGATTTCAAACGATTTGAGACTTATGTCATCGGGTCCGCGTGTGGGATTTGGAGAGATTGTTCTCCCGCCAAGGCAGAACGGCTCATCAATTATGCCCGGAAAAGTAAACCCTGTAATGGCAGAGGTCATGAGCGAAATTTCCTTTAATATCATCGGAAACGATATGACGGTTACGATGGCGGCAGAGGCGGGTCAGCTTGAGCTCAATGCTTTCGAGCCAATTATCTTCCATTGTCTCTTTGAATCCCTTGAAACGCTTACAAACGGTATTTCGGTGTTTATTGACTACTGCATAAGCGGAATTACTGCAAACGAGAAGCGGTGCAGGGCAAGTGTTGACAACAGTATCGGAATCGTAACGTCTCTTTGCCCGTATATAGGTTATGCGGCAGCTGCAACCATTGCAAAGAAGGCTCTGAATGAGGGAAGAAAGGTATATGATGTTCTTCTTGAAGAGAACATTATGCCGAAGGAAGAAATTGATAAAATTTTCGCTAATGTAATTTCAGAGCTTGTTGACTAATATTATTAAACATGAAAGGTCACCGTTTGGTGGCCTTTAAAATTTTTCTTATATATTGTAAAAAGAGGTATTTTTTGATATACTCAAACAAGTGAAAATATATTCGGAAAGGGCGTGACGATCATGCCGAGGTTTTTTGTTGATAAATCAAATATAGACGGAGAAAACATTCGCATAACAGGTGATGATGTAAAGCATATCAGCAAGGTGCTCAGGTGTCAGGTGGGCGAGCGGATAGATGTTTGTGATAAATGCGGGGAGGACTATGAATGCGAAATTCTGTCTTTTAATAATGGTGAGGTTTTAACAAAAATCATTAAGTTCGAACAGAATCAGGCCGAGCCACCGATTGAGATTACGCTTTTTCAAGGAATGCCGAAGAGCGACAAAATGGATTATATAATTCAAAAATGTGTAGAGCTTGGAGTGTTCAGGATTGTTCCCGTTATAACAAAACGCGCAGTGAGCATTCCCAAAGATGCCGGCAAAAAAACTGCGCGCTGGCAAAAAATTGCGGAAGAGGCCGCAAAGCAATGCGGGCGCGGCATAATTCCCACGGTCGAGATGCCAATGGATGCGAAAGAGGTATTTAAACGTTTTTCAGAAAGTGATGCTGTTACTTTAATGCCGTATGAATGTGAGAGGGAAATTTCTCTTTCACAGGTGCTCAAAGAAAAACAGAGTAAAAAGTTTAATGTTTTTATAGGCCCTGAGGGCGGCTTTGACGAAGCTGAGGTTGAAGAGGCAAAAAAAAGCGGGGCAGAGGTTGTTACCCTCGGCCCACGCATAATGCGCACAGAAACCGCACCCATTGCAGTTTGCGCGGCGATAATGTACGAGCTCGGAGATTGGTGATGCACCTAATCCGATATTTGTTCAATGAATTCCAATAGCTTGAATTTAATCTTGTATTCGGGTTTTTCTGATGTAACGAGCTTAAACTCTGATTTTGAAAAATGCTGAGGAAGAGTCGCTTCTGCCTCGGCTGCGGAAACACAGAGCGGTGGAAACAGAACGCACCACCAGTTTTGCCCCGAGGATTTTCCAAGCCTGATTTTCAGAGCTTTGTACTTTCCTGCCGGGAGCGAAAAGCCTTCATAATGCTTCGTGGGAAAACTGCTGTATACAATTTCAGCTTTGGAGCGATATGGGGCCCCGCTTTCACGGCATATTTCGTCTGCAATAGCCTGAAAGTCTGCAAGATGAGCGCGTATTTTGCTTTCTGCGCTTTCTGTATTTTCACACTCTGCTGTCAGTGTGCTCATCTGCTCCAATATGCGGTCTCTTACGCGAAGCTTCAAACTCTGGTCGCTTTCCGAATCTGAGTTTGCAATTATGTGCAGACGAATCAGTTTTTCGGAAATGTCTCTCTGCTCCTCCCTTGCTGATGCGCCTAAAAGGAAAGAAAAGCTCAGACCGATAAGAAGCGCAACTTCAAAAATATATTTCTTCATTGAAAAACCTCCGGTGAAAGTCTTTGGGAATGTCCCACAAGCTTTATAACCGAAGGTTTTATTTTTTAAACATATCCATACGAGAAAGGATCACTTTTGAAACTAATGCAGTGAGTAAACCCGTCAAAATTGAGATCAAAAGCATGGGTGGCAGATATGAAAAAACAGCGGCAGTCGAAAAAATAACAGAAGCTGCGGTGAGTTGACCTATGCTGTGGGAGGCAGCTCCCGCTACGCTTACACCGAAAATAGAGAGCTTTTCAGAGCTTTTTGCGAGCGTCATAAAAAGCAAAGCCAAAAATCCGCCGGAAATTGAAAATATAAATGCGGTAATTCCTCCACTGTAAAAGGATGCGAGAAAACACCTCGCAATGAGAATGATTGCGGCTGCCCCCGTATTCAGGAAGTAAAGCGCGAAGAGAGTAACAACGTTTGCAAGCCCGAGTTTTATTCCCGGAATCGGAAAAACCGGAAGAATAAGGCTTTCAAAAAATGAGAGAGCAAGAGCTGCGGCAATAAGAACTGCAGAAAGTGAAATCTTGTAAGCATGAGACCTATTCATCACTTATGCTTCCTTTTAAAAACTCTATTGTGTGTTCTGCTGCAAGCTTCGCATCTCCGAGAGGAATGTCACGGAATTTGTAGTTGTAGCTGTTGCAAAACTTGTCAACCTCATCTGACAAACCCTCTAAAATTTTTCTCGATGCAGCGAAATGGTCATTGCAAAATGCGCTGTAATTTCTCTTTGAAATAAGCTCCTGCGCCGTTTTCGTGAGAAGGGCGAGGTGCTTTGGGCAAAAGAACTCCTGGGCGCGGGTTTTTTCGCGGAATTCAGGCGTACTTTCCCAGAGATACACAATGTTTCTGGCATAAAGTGCAAGCTTTTCCTCAACTCGTTCACAAACAAAGCAGCCACTTGATGAGCGACAAAGCTTGTTTGAAATGGCCCCAAAAGCCTTCTTTGATAAATGTGAACATTCTGGAATTATCCCTTCATCCAAAAGTTCTGTAAGATAGCTTTGAAGCATAAGTGTAAGACTCAGACGGTTTTTCATACTGAGCATAATTGAAAGATGATGCAAGCAAAACCCTGATTTGTTTGTTTCGATACGAACATCCGGCTCCATCATAGCTGCGCCCATAATATATTCAAGGGATTCAGTCTCAAGCTGTTTTTCAAGACGGCATACAGGGCATCCGCATTTCACGTCGTATGCATCATTTATAGGAATTGTATAAATGACTTCTTTCATATTGTCCCTCCGAAGAAAATGTAGTATAATATATTCTATCAGTAATAAATCTTTTGTCAATATGAATCGTTTTATCGGAGGTGAAAGTATTGGCAACAAAGCTTGAAATTAAAGAAATACACGACTGTGCTGATTTTTCTCCCGGGCAAATTTTTGATTGTGGGCAGGCTTTTCGTTGGAAATGTGATGAAAAAGGTGTCTACAAGGGAATTGCCTTTGGCGTTCCGGCTTTTGTCCGAAACGAGGGTGAAGTGACATATATCCTTTCACAAGAGGGCTCTTATGAAAAGATATGGCATAAATATTTTGATATGGACAGGGATTATAAGGCTCTCCGTGAAGAGCTGAGCCGAGAAAAGGCAATTGCTGCGGCTTGCGAGTTTGGCAGGGGGATCAGAATTCTTCATCAGGAACCGTGGGAAGCGCTTTGTTCATTTATAATTTCGCAATGCAACAACATCCCGCGAATAAAGGACATTATTGAAAAACTTTGCAATATTTGCGGAGATGAGATAAATTTCAACGATGAAACTTTTTTTGCTTTTCCGTCTGCAAAGGCAGTATCCGAGCTCAGTGAAAAAGAGCTTTCGTCACTCCATGCGGGTTATCGGGCAGCATACATAAGAAATGCTGCAAATGCCGTTGCAAGCGGCGATCTGAGTCTTTCTGAGCTTGAAGCTCTTCCGACGGAAAAAGCAAAAGCAGAGCTCTTGAAACTTTCGGGAGTTGGAGAGAAGGTTGCAAACTGCACGCTCCTTTTCGGAATGGGAAAGCTTAACGCTTTTCCTGTTGACGTGTGGATGAAGCGTGCGATTTCGCAGTTTTTCGGAGAAGAAAATTTTGACTATTCGCGCTTTGGTAATTCCGCAGGTCTTGCTCAGCAGTATATGTTTCACTATATGAGGAATAATAAACAGTTTAATATGCCAAAATGATGTTTGAAAAGGAAAATTTAGCTGGACATTTGGCGTAAAAAAGTTTATTATATTATTAAGAGTAATTTATATCGGGAGGGTTAAATCTTGGATAAGGTAAAGTATAAGCGAATCTTGCTTAAATTGAGCGGTGAAGCGCTTGCGGGAAGCAAGAAAAACGGGCTTGATTTTGATGTAATTAATTCCGTATGCGCCACGGTCAAGGAATGTGTAGAACTCGGCGTTCAGGTAGGAATAGTCGTCGGTGGAGGCAATTTCTGGAGAGGGGTAAAAGATGGTGGTGACCATATGGAGAGAACCCGTGCAGACCATATGGGTATGCTCGCGACAACAATCAACTCCCTTGCGGTTGCAGATGTTCTTGAACAGCTTGGCGTAGCCGTGCGAGTTCAGACTGCTATTGAGATGCGTGCGCTGGCAGAGCCTTATGTCAGAAACCGTGCGATCCGTCACCTTGAAAAGGGGAGAGTAGTCATATTCGGCTGCGGAACAGGAAACCCCTTCTTTTCAACGGATACGGCAGCGGTTTTGCGAGCTGCGGAATTAGATGCCGAGGTTATTATGAAGGCAACCAATGTTGACGGCGTTTATGACTCTGACCCGAACAAAAACCCCGATGCCGTGAAGTTTGACGAGCTTACATACGACGAAGTTCTCGCTCGTCACCTCAATGTTATGGACACAACGGCAACATCGCTTTCTATGGATAACAATATCCCGATAATTGTTTTCTCATTGAAGGACAGCAAAAATATTAAAAGAGTGGTTCTTGGCGAAAAAATCGGAACCATAGTCAGAAAGGATGCGTAAATTATGAGAGCTGAAATAAAAGAATTTGACGAAAGAATGCAAAAGAGTATATCCGTTGTTGTTGAGGAGTTTGCAGCGGTCCGTGCAGGCCGTGCAAATCCTGCGGTTCTTGATAGAATAACAGTCGATTATTACGGAACAGCAACCCCGATTCCACAGGTTGGATCAGTTTCTGTTCCGGAGCCGAGAATTCTTCTCATTCAGCCATGGGATGCATCAATTCTCAAAGAAATTGAGAAGGCAATTTTGTCATCAGACCTCGGTATCAACCCTGCAAATGACGGAAAATGTATCCGCCTTGCTTTTCCGCAGCTTACAGAGGAGCGCCGCCGCGATCTTATCAAGCAGGTTAAAAAGCTCGGTGAAGACGGAAAAGTAGCAATCAGAAATATTCGCCGTGATGCGATTGAAAAATTCAAGGCAATGAAGAAGAAATCAGAAATAACAGAGGACGACCTCAAAACCCTTGAAGATGAAATTCAGAAGATTACCGATAAGAACTGCAAGGATGTAGATCTTATGACAGAAAAAAAGGAGAAAGAGCTTCTCGAGATTTAAGGAGTATTTCCTATGGGGATATTTACGAAAAATAAGGTTGAGGAAAGTGTAGATTTTTCTGCACTTCCTCAACATATTGCAATTATACTTGACGGTAACGGACGTTGGGCTAAACGGCGTGGCATGCCTCGTACGGCGGGCCACGCCGTCGGCAGTGAAAATTTCCGTAAAATTGCGACGTATTGCAATGATATAGGCATTAAATATCTCACTGTGTATGCATTTTCAACGGAGAACTGGAAACGCCCCCCGGAGGAGGTCGACACAATTATGTCCCTCCTTGAAAAGTACGTTATCGAATCAATCGAAGAAGTCAGAAAAAAGAATCTTAAGCTGCGCTTCTGGGGCTCGCGTGAAAGGCTCAGTGATGGCATTAAGGCTCTTATGGAAAAGGCTGAGCGCGAATCTGACGATATGACCGGAATGCAGGTCAATGTCTGCCTGAATTACGGCGCGCAGGCTGAGATTGTAAATGCAGCAAGGCTCATTGCACAAAAGGTAAAAAGCGGAGCGCTTGATCCATCAGAGATTTCGGAAACCGAAATTGAGAACAATCTTTACTCTGCGGGGACTCCGGCGCCAGATTTGCTCATAAGGCCGGGTGGCGAGATGCGCCTCTCAAACTTTTTGCTTTGGCAGCTTGCTTATAGTGAAATGTATTTTACTGACAAGCTCTGGCCCGAGTTTGATGAAAAAGAGCTTCGGCGCGCTATCTCCGCTTTTCAAAAGCGAAACCGCAGGTATGGAGGTGTTTGATTATGAGAACACGGATTATTTCTGCTTTGGTTGCGATTGCTTTATTTGTTATAGTAGTTTATTTTTTGCCGCAGACTTGTTTTACTGTGGCAATTTCTGTAGTTTTAGTAATTTCAGCATATGAGCTTGTTTGGAGGAGTAAAATTACAAGAAACCCTGCGCTGCTTTTCACAGCATGTGCTTTTGCGTCGATAATTCCGTTTCTTGTTTACTTTTCAGACCTCGAAAGATACATTGTTCCAATTGTTTTCCTGTGCATTTTCGTGCTTTTTTCAATTTGGATTTTGAATTTTGGCAAGCTCTCTCTCGTTATGGTTCTTACTTCTTTTTTTGCAGGCGTTGTCATTCCGGTTATGTTTTCTATGATAATCCGCATCCGAATGATGGAAAACGGCGAGTTTATGATTCTTTTCCCATTTATAGCGGCATGGATGACGGATACCGGGGCTTATTTTACCGGGAGCTTTCTCGGCAAACACAAGCTATGCGAGCGGATAAGCCCGAAAAAGACTATTGAAGGTGCAATGGGCGGAATAGTTATATGCATAATATCGCTTTTTGTCTTTGCAAGGATTATGGAAACAAACTTTGATATGACGGTCAACTATCCATTGCTCATTGTAGGTGCGCTTGTACTTTCGGTTATTGCGCAGATTGGCGATTTGTCATTTTCACTGATAAAGCGGGAATATAATATTAAGGACTACGGAGCACTCATTCCGGGGCACGGAGGGGCGATTGACCGTTTTGACAGTACAATTTTCACGATTCCCGCCTCATACATTCTTTTAATACTTTTAGGCGGTATAGTGTGATGGTTAAGAACTTATCAATTCTCGGTTCAACCGGGTCAATCGGCACTCAGACACTTGATGTTGCAAGAGCTTTGGGAATAAACATAACTGCGATTTCTGCAAACAAGAATATAAACCTTCTTGAAACCCAGGCGCGTGAGTTTTCACCTCACATTGTCGCAGTTGCAGATGAAAACGCGGCAAAAGACCTGAAAATCAGGCTTGCAGATACATCTTGTAGGGTCGTTTCCGGAAAAGGAGGCATATCAGAAGCCGCATCAGAACAAAATGCAGATATGGTTATGTCTTCGCTTGTGGGAATGGCAGGAATAGAGCCGACACTCTGCGCGATTTCTGCAAAAAAGAATATTGCGCTCGCAAATAAGGAAACGCTTGTATGTGCCGGTGAAAAGGTGATGGCAGCTGCGAAAGAAAACGGAATTGACATCATTCCTGTCGATTCTGAGCATTCTGCAATTTTTCAGTCAATGATGGGTTCAAACTTTAAGAATCGTGAGCTTCGCAGAATTATTCTCACGGCTTCCGGAGGGCCCTTTTTTGGAAGAAAAATGGGAGAGCTTGCGGAGGTTTCTGCAGACGAGGCGCTAAAGCATCCAAATTGGAGCATGGGTGCAAAGGTGACCATTGATTCGTCTACCCTTATGAATAAAGGTCTCGAATTTATAGAAGCTATGTGGCTTTTCGGAGTTTCTCCGGAGAAGATTGAAATTGTGGTGCATCGAGAGAGCATAATTCATTCCATGGTTGAGTTTTGTGACGGCGCAATTATTGCCCAGCTCGGAACACCCGACATGAGAACTCCCATTTCACTTGCAATGACATATCCTGAACGGAAGGATTTTGGTGGAAATTATATTGACTTTACAGAGTTAAAATCTCTTTCTTTTGCAACTCCCGATATTGAAACATTCAGATGTCTTGCTCTTGCTATCACGGCAGCAAAGCGCGGTGGCAGTGCAGGGGCAGTGTTAAACGGTGCGAATGAAGCTGCGGTTGACTTGTTTTTGCGCTGGAAAATAAAATTTCTTGAAATTGCAGAATATATAGAAAAAGCGACTGAAAGCGTAGGAATAATAGATAATCCTTCGCTTGAAGAGCTTATCGGAGCATCAGAGAATGCGCGTGATGCGGTTTATTCAATGTTATAGAGGGTGATTAGTATTTACGTTTTGCTTGCAATTCTTCTTTTTGGGGCACTGATAGCGGTGCATGAGTTCGGACATTTTATTACGGCTAAATTGACAGGTGTTCGAGTAAATGAATTTGCCATTGGTATGGGGCCGGCGATTTTCAAGAAAAAGTGGGGAGAAACTCTATACGCTCTCCGCATTTTTCCTTTTGGAGGATATTGCGCAATGGAGGGCGAAGACGGTGAATCAAAAGACCCTCGTGCATTTTCAAGACGTCCTCTTTTTTCGAGAATGCTCATTGTAGTTGCAGGTTCTGCTATGAATCTTCTGGCAGGATTTCTTGTCCTGTTTATTATCTTTGCTCCTGTGCGTGAGTGGTACACTCCCACAGTAACAAAAATCAATTCCGATTTTGAATATTCGGAAAAGACACTTATGCCGGGCGACACAATTAAATCTGTTGACGGTTATAGGGTTTATCTTTATAACGACATTCACACAGGAATTTTAAGGGGCAGCGATGACGGAAAATATGACATCGTTGTCCTGCGCGACGGTGAGGAGGTTGCGCTTTCCGGCATTACCTTCCGCTATCTTGACGGAAACTCTGAAGATACCGAAAAAAACGGCGGCTCAATAGAGTTTCTTGTGGAGGAGAGCACTTTCTTCGGGAAAATAAAATACACATTAAAAAACGGAGTAAATCTTGTGAGGCTGGTATTTCTGGGCGTAGTTGACTTGCTTACCGGAAGTGTTTCGGGTGATGAAATTTCCGGCCCGATTGGTATCGGAAAGGTTATGGTCGATACAGCAAAGGTAAGCTTCAGTTCCCTATGGTATCTCCTTGCATTTGTTTCGATAAACCTCGGTGTTATGAACCTCTTGCCATTGCCGGCGCTTGACGGTGGGCGGCTCTTTTTCATTCTGATTGAGCTTATTTTCAGAAAACCCATTCCGGCAAAATATGAGGGGTATGTTCATATAGCGGGATTTGTTATCCTGATGCTTATTATGGTTGCAGTTACCTATAACGATATAGTTAAGCTCATTATCAAATAGAAATGTTTTGGTGATTATAATGACAAACAGAAAAACTACACGTTCAATAAATGTTGGCGGCATCAAAATCGGAGGCGGAGCGCCTGTGGTTGTGCAATCTATGTGCAACACCGACACACGCGACGTTCGTGCAACACTTGCTCAGATTGAAAGTTTAAAAGAATCCGGCTGTGAGATCGTTCGCCTCGCGGTAATAGATAAAGAAGCAGCCTTCGCAATAGGTGAAATTTCCGAAAAAGCGGGTGTCCCGATAGTGGCTGACATCCATTTTGACTGGAAGCTCGCTATTGAGGCGATAGCTGCCGGTGCGGCAAAAATTAGAATTAACCCCGGTAACATCGGTGATGAAGCAAGGGTGCACGAAATTGTAAAAGCCTGCCGTGCAAAAAATGTTCCAATCCGAATAGGAGTTAACGGTGGCTCGCTCGAACGTGAGGTTTTGCAAAAATTCGGTGTCACAGCACGAGGAATGGCCGAATCTGCGAAGTATCACGTCCGGCTTCTTGAAAAGTTTGATTTTGAAGACATTTGCATTTCAGCAAAAGCCTCAACGGTCAAGCTCACGATAGACGCGTACAGGATGCTTTCAGAAGAATTTTCATATCCTCTGCATCTCGGCGTGACTGAGGCGGGGACTATAAGAATAGGAAGCCTCAAATCAGCAATAGGCATAGGCTCGCTTCTTCTTGATGGCATTGGAGATACTATCCGCGTTTCGCTCACGGATGACCCTGTGCTTGAAGTCAAAACGGCACATGATATTCTCCACGCAATAGGGCTTTCTGAGAACACACCTCAGCTTGTTTCCTGTCCGACCTGTGGACGATGTATGATAAATCTGATAGACATAGCAAAAGAAGTTGAAAAAAGGCTTTCTGATGTTAAGAAGCCTATTCGTGTAGCTGTTATGGGATGTGTCGTAAATGGGCCGGGAGAGGCAAGAGAGGCTGATATCGGTATGGCCGGAGGCAAGGAGCTTGGCATTCTTTTTAAAAAGGGTGAGATTGTAAAGAAAGTCCCGATGAATGAAATTGTGGACGAGCTTATCGAAATGGCAGAAGAACTTTAATTTACGGAGAAATCACTATGAACGCAAATTCAATGAAGCTGTTTGGGGAAATATTCAAGATAAATGATACAAGGCTCGAAGGTTTTGCATCGACATACATAAGAGCTCTCACGGCTGATAAAACAGAGAATAGAATTACAGCGACGCTCTATTCAGAGCGTCTTTTAGAGCCGTCCGAATTGAGGGATGCGGAAGAAATAATCGCAAAAAGGTACAAGCTTTCCACGGCGCTTCTTCTCCCGACATATCCGGCAGAGCTTTTAGGGGATGAGTATTTCAAGCTTCTTGATATGCGCCTTCGCGATGAGTTTCCATCTGCAACAGGGTATTTAAGCGGAGCAGAATGGGATTTTGATTTTGAAGAAAAGATTCTGCGCTTAAAGCTGAAAAGTAAAATCAACGGTTTCTTCAATACATGTGTAGGCTTCATTAAAAGAGCGTTTGAGGCTGAGTTTTCAATGAATGTAGATGTTGAAATTGAAACGCTGTCAGGAGGCGATGCAGAAGCCGAGATGAGATTGGAAAGCCTTCGCAGACAGATTGAGGAGGAGGCAAAGCTTTCGGCACAACGGCCAAAGCCCGAAAAAGAGGAGACTGAGCCTGTTGCAGCGCCACAGAAGGAACGCTTCCGCAGAGCAAAGAGCCTTAATGAAGAAAAGGGAGAGGTTATACTCGGAAAGCCGTTTTTCTCGGACTATGTGGCGATAAATACCATAGAAGAAATTTCCGGCGATATTTCAATTAAAGGCGAAATATTTGCAACTGAAAGCAAAATTTTTGAAAACAGAGGAATTGCAATTTTCAGCTTTGATATGACGGATTACACAGGCTCTGTCCGTGTTGTAGTCCGAAATATAAAGCTTGACAATCTTTCAGAGGTTGAGAGCAAACTAAAAAAAGGCGCGTATGTTCACGTTTACGGTATGAGTAATTACGACCCTTACCTTAAGGACACTGTAATTCGTCCGAAAAACATTATGGTAGGTCAGGCAAAAAAACGAGAAGATAAGGCTGGCCAAAAGCGCGTTGAGCTTCATTTGCATACAAATATGTCCACTATGGACGGAATCACCCCTGCGGACAAGCTAATTGCGCGTGCGGCAGAATGGGGCCACAGAGCGGTTGCAATAACTGACCACGGTGTTGTCCAGGCATATCCGGATGCTATGAAATGCGCGTCAAAGCTTGGGATAAAGATTCTTTACGGCGTTGAGGCATATTATGGCGGTAGCCGTGAGGCAACAGTTGTTACAGGTGAGGTAGCTTCTGATTTTGACGGAGAATACGTATGCTTTGATATAGAAACTACCGGCCTTTATAAAAAAACGTGTAAAATCATTGAAATTGCCGCTGCGATTCTTCGCAACGGAGAGATTTGTGAAAAATTTCAGACATATGTTAATCCGAACTGTGCAATTCCCGATAAAATAACCGAGCTTACCGGGATTTCAAACGGAGTTGTTGCTAACGCACCGACTATTGACAAAGCACTTTCGGACTTTCTCGCATTTGCGGGGGACAGGCCGCTTGCCGCCCACAATGCTGATTTTGATATTGGTTTTATTTCCCAGGCGTGTCAGGAGCTTGGAATAGAGCGGGAGTTTAATTATATTGACACGCTTGAGCTTTCAAGAAGAATTCTCCCGGGTATAAAGAATCATAAGCTTGATACCGTTGCAAAAGAGCTTAAGCTTCCGAAATTTGAGCATCACCGTGCGCTTGATGACGCAGTTACAGTTGCATTTATTTTGAGAAGTATCTTTGTGCGCATTTGCGAGCAATATAATATCACTCATGCAGACCGTCTCAATTCAATATCGTCATCTTCTGGCGGAAAAGAAAAGATGAACCGGTATCATATGATAATTCTCGTCAGAAACCAGACAGGGCTTAAAAATCTTTATAAACTCATTTCATTGTCGCATCTTAAGTATTATAACAAACGCCCGATTATTCCGAAATATGAGCTCGAGAAGCACAGAGAAGGGCTTATAATAGGCTCGGCGTGTGAGGCCGGTGAGCTTTACACAGCTGTTGTCGAAGGAAAGCGCAGGTCTGACGTTTTGAAGATTGCTGAGTTTTATGATTTTCTCGAAATTCAGCCGGTGGCGAACAATGCCTTTATGATAGCAAACGGAATTGCTTCATCTGAGGAGAATATACGCGATTTTAACAGGACAATACTAAGTCTTGGTGACGAACTTAATATCCCGGTTGTAGCAACAGGAGACGTTCACTTTCTTGAGCCTCACGATGAGCTTTACCGTCGTGTTATCATGGCAAGTAAAAACTTTTCAGATGCTGATAATCAGGCTCCGCTTTACTTGAAGACAACCGACGAGATGCTCAGTGAGTTCTCATACCTTGGTGAAGAAAAGGCATATGAAGTTGTTGTT
This sequence comes from Eubacteriales bacterium, assembly GCA_045649265.1. Classification (GTDB taxonomy): domain Bacteria; phylum Bacillota; class Clostridia; order Oscillospirales; family JAAYXM01; genus SIG480. The sequence continues at coordinate 3,623 of JAZRPO010000002.1, read as the reverse complement.
AAAAACACCAATATGATTGCTGATATGTGTGAAGATGTTCGACCGATTCCAAAAGGTCAGTTTCCTCCTGCTATCGAGGGCTCAAAGGAAGAGCTTAAGAAACTCTGCTATGACAAGATAAATGAACTGTACGGGGATGACCCTCACCAAGTAATTCGTGACCGCCTTGAATACGAGCTCTCCAAAATTCTGGGCAACAATTTTGACGTTATGTATATAATCGCCCAGAAGCTTGTTACAAAATCCGTTTCTGATGGATACCTTGTCGGTTCAAGAGGCTCTGTCGGATCGTCATTTGTCGCGTTTCTCTCGGGGATAACGGAAGTAAATGCCTTGCCGGCGCATTACAGATGTGCAAAGTGCAGACACGTTGAGTTTGACGATAGCGGTGATTTTGCAACAGGGGCTGACTTGCCGGATAAAAAATGCCCCATGTGCGGGGAAATGATGCTTAAAGACGGTTTCAATATTCCGTTCCAGACGTTTCTTGGCTTTGATGGAGATAAAACTCCTGATATTGACCTCAACTTCTCAGGTGAGTACCAGGCGACAGCGCACAGTCAGGTAATAGAGCTTTTTGGCGAGGGACACGTTTTCAGAGCTGGAACAATCGGAACGGTTGCCGATAAAACAGCATACGGATACGTCAAGAAATACCTTGATGAAAGAGGTTTATCCGTTACGCGTGCAGAGGAAAACAGGATGACAGCAGGCTGTGCTGGAATTAAACGAACAACGGGTCAGCATCCGGGCGGGGCAATAGTTGTTCCAACCGAATGTGAGATTTATGATTTTACGCCTATCCAGCATCCTGCAGATGATAAAGACTCTGATGTCATAACGACACACTTCGATTATCACTCAATCGACGAAAATTTGTTAAAACTGGATATGCTCGGTCATGATGATCCGACAATGATTAAGATGCTTGAAGATCTGACTGGGGTAAATGCACGTGAAATTCCGCTTGATGATGCGGAGACTATGAGCATTTTCACATCAATTGCCGCTCTCGGAATTGAGGGGGATAAGCTTTTGGGAGATACGGGCTCTGTTGCCATTCCTGAATTCGGGACACATTTTGTCCGTGAAATGCTCAAAGATACACGACCGACAACCTTTGACGAGCTTGCGAGAATTTCCGGTCTTTCCCACGGTACTGACGTATGGCTGAACAACGCCCAAACGCTTGTTCGCGATGGGGTAGCAACGCTTAAAGAAGTTATCTGTTGCCGAGATGATATAATGATTTATCTCATAGAAAAAGGCGTTGAGAACAAGCTCGCATTTACAATAATGGAGAATGTCAGAAAGGGAAAAGGCCTCAAACCGGAATGGATAGATGTAATGAGGGAGAACAACGTTCCGGAGTGGTATATTGAATCTTGTCAAAAGATTAAATATATGTTCCCGAAGGCGCATGCTGTTGCTTATGTAATGATGGCATTCCGCATTGCATGGTTTAAGGTACACAGACCGAAGGCATTTTATGCAGCTTATTTTTCAATACGCGCAAAGGCCTTTGATGCTGCTGTAATGACAAACGGTGATGACGTTGTTCTTTCCAAGATTGAAGAACTTAAAGCGATGGAAAAGCTGACGCAAAAGGATGAAAGTATGCTTGTCACGCTTGAAGTATGCCATGAATTTTATAAGCGAGGCTTCAAATTTGAGCCTATTGACCTCTACGCTTCGGATACTAAAAACTTTCTCGTGACGGAAAACGGGCTTTTGCCGCCGTTTACGGCTATTTCAGGGCTAGGAGAGGTTGCGGCTCAGAACATAGTTGATGCGCGCAAAAACGGTAAGTTCATGTCAGTAGAAGAGCTACAGGCGAGATGCGCAAAGGTTTCAAAAAGTGTAATAGAAATGCTTGAAAACAACAACGTTCTCAAAAGTATTCCGAGCACGAGCCAAATGACACTTTTTTAAGTGAAAAAACTTTTTTGTTCAGCGTTTTTTTGTAAATTGCGAATTTTTCTTGCAAAATTTGTAAAAATATGGTATCTTTAACTGAGTAGATAAAGGGGTGACAGATGTGCGTTTTATTCCTATAAATCTTGATAATGTCAAAAATGCGGCAACAATGTTTGCGGGTATTGCCAATAAAGCCCCGTGGGAGGGGAACTGGACATATTCTTCGGCATATGCGCGCCTTTTTTCCATTGCTAAATCGGTTGGCTTTCTTGGATTCATAACGATGGACAATAACGGCTTGCCTTGCGGTTTTATCATGGGGAATACTAAAAACCGTGATGACGGCGGGTTGGATTTTGTCATCTGTGAAATCTGTTATCAAAACAGCGAAGCAGGCCATCTTTACGCATGCAAAACTCTCGATTTTTTAGAGGAAGAATTAAAATCGAGGCATATCGTGCGTATGCTGTACACAGAAGAGGGAAATGCTAAAATTGCAAAATATTTCAGTTTATTTAATTTTGAGAAGACTGAAAATTTCATTGCGATGGAAAAGAAAATCAATTAAAAAGTAAAATGTCTGAAAAAATCTTGATTTTCTCTTGATTTTCTCTTGAAATGTGATAAACTATCATAAGTAAAATATTTAAGGAGATGTATTTATGCCACTTGTCACTTCAACCGAAATGTTCAAAAAAGCATATGAAGGCGGCTATGCAATAGGCGCATTCAATGTAAACAACATGGAAATCGTTCAGGGAATCACTGAGGCTGCGAAAGAGGTCAACTCTCCGCTCATCCTTCAGGTTTCTGCCGGCGCAAGAAAATATGCTAAACACGTATATCTTATGAAGCTTATTGAAGCTGCTATTGAAGACACTGATCTTCCCATATGCGTTCACCTTGACCACGGTGATAGCTTTGACATTTGTAAGTCATGCATCGACGGTGGTTTTACTTCTGTCATGATTGACGGTTCAAAGTATTCTTTCGAAGAAAACGTTGAGCTTACAAAGAAGGTAGTTGATTATGCTCACGCTCGCGGTGTTGTAGTTGAGGGAGAGCTTGGAAAGCTTGCGGGAATTGAGGATGATGTTAACGTTTCTGACGAGGATGCTCAGTTTACAAACCCTGCTGAGGTAGAAGAGTTTGTTACCCGCACAGGTGTTGACTCTCTTGCTATTGCAATCGGAACAAGCCACGGTGCATTCAAGTTCAAGGGTACTCCGAGACTTCGTTTTGACATTCTTGAAGAGGTTTCCCGTCGTTTGCCGAACTTCCCGATAGTTCTTCACGGTGCTTCTTCTGTTATCCCTGAGTATGTTGATATGATCAACTCAAACGGCGGTAATATGCCGGGTGCACAGGGCGTTCCGGAAGAAATGCTTCGTCAGGCTGCGGGTATGGCAGTTTGCAAGATTAACATTGACTCTGACCTTCGTCTTGCTATGACCGGAACAATCCGCAAGTATTTTGCAGAGAATCCGGAGCATTTTGACCCGCGTCAGTATTTGTCACCGGCAAGGGCAAATATCAAAGAACTTGTTAAGCATAAGATTGTTAATGTTCTTGGCAGCAACGATAAAATATAACAACAAATAATTTTAAGCGGGTGACGAACTGCATGCTATGCGGTTTGTCGCCTGTGTTTTTTAAGGTTGTGGAAAATCTTTGGAAAACAGATATTTACTGTGGTTCTGCCTTTC
>JAZRPO010000001.1:0-6970 GCA_045649265.1 Eubacteriales bacterium | reverse complement strand
GAGAAATACGCAAGCGGCGTTGCAAAGCTTGATGCGACATTACCCATACTATTTAAAATCGGATATTCATACGAGTTTTGTCTTGTCTCCTCGTTTTTCTTATTCTGCACGCGCTCATTAAGCCGACGCTCAAGAAGGTCGTAGTACTTTTCAACAGAATCAAAATCCTCATCTGCGGCATATGCACGCATAACGTTTTTTTCGTCTTCCGTCAGCGCCCAGAGTCGCTCAGCATCATGTGCTTTATCAGTAGCCAGATCAATCACGGATGCAGCATCGTTGTTTATAAAATTCACTATCTTTTTTCCCGCTGCATTCTCGGTGAACAAATGTGGATACGGCATTGTCGCATTTCCCTGATGTGCTTTTGCTCTGAAGTTTTCGTCCTCACGGATTTTTTCATACCCCGCAATCTCGTTGTCGAGATTGTGATAATACAAACCGTTACGCGCATCGGAAGCAAGTTTTTCGTATTTCGCCAGGACCTCTTCGCCTTTTTTTATCGCGACAAGCGCAGGGTTCATATCCCCTCGTGCTTTTGCGAGTCCAAATTCCTTGTCAAAAGCCTCCTGCGCCCGTATTCTGCCTTCTTTTTCAATGTCCTTGGCGAAGCTTACGTTCTTGATTTCTTTTTCGAGCCGCCTTTGTTCTTCCCTTGCATTTTTGTCGCGGTCTGCAACAATAATAGCCTCGAGCCACGGCTTTTCTGCACCGTTTTCAACTGCTGTTTTATATGCTCTTTCATGAACCGCCCACGGTGCTTTTTCGTCAAGCTCTTTTTGGTAACTATCAACGAGCCTACTCCTTTCCTGCGGGTTGGTCACAATCGAAGTTTTTTGTTTTTCTCTGCTTTGCGCGCTGACCGGGTCGTTTTCTCTCATTCCACTTAGGAACAGCTCCATTTCGTCGTTGGTTTGTATATCCCCGCCTACCGGCATGCTCGCAGGCTTCTCTGTCTGCGTTTTTGTTTGATGAGTTGAATCCGACTTTATGACAAAGGGAAATGTTTGATCCAGAGTCTTCATGATGCTACTAATAGATGGCGGTTTTATCTCGGCGCGGAAATTCCCAAAAAGCTCTCTTTGCCTTTCCTTTTTCGCCTTTTCCGCGTTCTGCGCTTCATTGAAGCCTTTGAGAAAGTCGTCATCTTCCTTGTCGGCAACAGGCTTCTCCATTCGGGAATCTACGTTTGTTCTTCTTCTCTGTTCAGCCCCTGACGGCATTACTCCTCGTCCATAATATTTTTCTTCATTCCATAACATAGTTTTATTCCTTTCTTTTGTTGTTTTTTATTTTGTGAGCCGTGATATTACTGTTGCAAGCTCTGCCCGCGTTACCAGCGCATCCGGCTTGAAGGTTCCGTCGGGATAGCCGCTCATCAGGCTTTTCTCTTTGCAAAGCTTTATCGCACTGGCCGCCCAATGTCCCGGCGCAACATCTGCAAAGGAAGTCTCGGAGCCTTCAACATACTGAATCCCAAGGTATTCAAGAATGGCCTTTGCGTATGCGGTTCCGAGCTTCAGCTGTTCTGAAGCCGTGTCACCTATATCGTTATCCGTGTCATTATCAATAAAAAAGCTCTCAACCAGGCACGACGGCATTTTGGTATATCTGCACCAGTACAAACGATTTCCTGATTTTAGCCCCCGGCTGTTCTGACCGATTTGGCTTATGTGTTTTTCGCACAGCCTTGCCAGCCTCACATCTTCATCGTTTGTTGAATAATAGTAAACCTCAAAGCCGTTACCACCACCTGCATTTGCGTGGAAGGATACGGCAACCTCGGCACCTGATTCATTTGCTTCCTCGACCTCTTCTTCTACGCGGTCATCCTCATCTTTCACACGCGATGCAATAACCTTTATGCCATGGCGTTCAAGTACATCCTTACACCCTAAAAGAATATTGAGATTTATAGTTTTTTCTTTCATTCCGAAAGCCGTAACGCCCGGGTCACGTCCGCCGTGTCCTGCAGATAAAAAAACAGTTGGCATTTTCATCCCTCCTTTCAACATAAGAATTTTTGCACATTGGCTTTTTTGTTGCATTTAGAGAAACACCGCAGCTTTGCGGTGTTTCTCCTTATTTTGTAAACAACAAGATTCCGGGGTACCCGCCCGCAATTTCTAATTGCATCGGCGGGGCGTGTTCTCATTTTCCTGAGGCTATATTCCACGCATAAGGAGCGTTACGATGATTGTCGCAATTCCGCCGATGACAGAGCCTGCTATAAGGCGGTTTGTTACAATCAACGTATCAAGCTTTGTTTCAAGCCTTTCGAAGCGGACATCACCCCGGTTGAGGCGCTCATTTATTTTTCCGCGCAAGGCTTCGCAGCTCTCGTATGTTACGTATTCCATATTCTCACCCCTCATCAGATTTTTGTGAGATAGCGGGAATACACCCAGCCGGTTGAAATTTTGCTCCATGCTCCGCTCTCTTCTATAACGCTTACTATATCTCCGTTATAAAGCCTTCCGACACGTTTATTGAGCATCCCCGGCCCGCTCCTCACATTAAGGCTTGTTCGGACATTTACGCGTCTTCTCTCTCCGCCACGAGTCCATATTCCGATAAAGCCGCGAACGCGGCGGCCTGAAAAATAGTTTCCCTCAGGTGCATAAAACTGCGTACTGCCGCCACCGTCGAGGTTTATGGCATTTTCGACGCCGTTGGCGATAAAGCGCTTGCGAAGCTCAGGAAGCGTTGCGCCGTTCGTATCGGGAATCAACGCAACATAAAGCTTTTCTCCGCCGATCCCAAGCGCCGTTCTCCCGCGCCTGCCGCCAATTCCGTCCGGAATCTGCTTTTCCTCCTTGCCGTTTCTGACAAGGGTGGGGTATGCCCCGATATAATCCCTCGCACCGACGTTGTTTTTATATGAAAAAACTGCTGTTTTGTTGTCCGGGAACGCTATTCCGTAGCTTTCGGTCAGTCGAACATTAACCCCATCCGAAACAACATCACTTGATGCTTTGCGCGTGTCAAAATCAAAAAGCTCTGCATTCATCAGAAAGTCAGGAGCGCGTCCAAGCTCCTTGCTTATTCTTTTGTTTGCGCTTTTGATTTCCTCGTTTCCCTTAGCGCCGTAAAAATATCCTATGTACTCTATATCCGCAAGAGGAATTGCATAAATTCTTCCTCCGCGGAAAACCTTAGATGTCATTTTCCCCTTTTCCTCCCATCTGTTTTATAATATTTGCAGTATATACTGCCGCCATTCCTGAAATCACTCCCCGAAGCACAGCCTCAATAGCATTTCCTCCTCTCACTGCAAAATAAAGCAGCTCAAAGCATATTCCGAGCGCAATCGCCGCAAGAGGGATAAATCTGTCGTTAAAAAACCGGGCCTGCTTCAAGGCGTAGCATATGCCGTAAACTGCGGCAATGATAAGGTATAAATCCGGTGTAACAAGAGACATGAATTTTTCACTGACAAAATCTGTCGTCATACACACTCACCTCCATATACATCAACAATATCCGTAAAAACGCACTTTTTGGCATCGAATAGCGCATTAACAAATCTTTCGCGATATACGGCGGAGTTATAGTTTTCTCCGTCGTTTTCTGAAAAGTATGCCGCGACTCCATAGGGAATAGCTACCATGCAAAGCTCTCCGGACATGGGAAGCTCCTCCTCCATATCGGAAATTATCGGCGCTTCGCTGAGCTTTTCCTCCCCTTTTGATTCTCTGATAGAGTTTTCATACGGCAGGCTCTCGGCTGCAACCGATGTCAAAAGAGCACAAAAATTATCGCGAAAGCTCTTATCCTCGCCCTCACGCTCGAATAAGAGCGCAAGAGTTCTCTTATATATATCATATGCTTTCATTTTTTATAAAATCTCCTTTCTTAAAATAAACGGGAGCAGCCAAGCTGCTCCCGCCAAAACAAAATTAAAGAGTGGTAGTTGTAACTTCTGACGGAAACGCTCCGTTCTTATAAGCATATGCTCGGACTACGCATCCGGAGCTTGTATTGTCAGATGTTGTTCCAATCTTTGCCGAAGAGGAATATCTCGGGTCTGAGCCGTCTGTCGTGTATTTAATGGAAGCACCCTGAGTTGCGCAGGTGATTGTGCCGGTGCTTGAAATTGCAGGCGCTGCGCAGATGACTCCCGCACCGCTTGCAGTGTTTACATCGACATAAACTCCGTCGCATTTCGCGCCGAATACAAACAGGTCGTAATACTGTCTTCCTTCAAGAAGCGCGCCGGAGATTCCCGGTGGGTCTTTGTGGAATTTAGTATCATTGAGCTTAACCGGAGCGCAAGCTGCACGCTTATGAACAATCATAAAGTTTACATTTTCCGGCCAACGTGAACGCGGAACCTTGATGACCTTCATGCCGTCATATGATCCGACCTGGCCCTTTGAGAGTGATTTTTCCATAAGCACATCGCACGCCTTGAATTCTTCAGAGAGGCGGAGCTTTGCGTATGTATCGCTCGGAACAAAAAGAACACGGTCGTAAGACGGCACTTCGCAGTCATCCATATATGTAGTTCCCTTTGTTATACGCTCGCAGACGTTTGTCTTTGAAATTGCCGTAGCATCACCATTGATTTTTCCGGCAAGGAGAGAAAGGCGTTCGAAGCTGTACTTATCCATAAGCGGAATTGCCTTTTCGCTTATCTGGAGAGAAAGCATCTTTCCTGCTTCCTTGATGCCGTTCTGATCAAGGTTGTTTCCCTTATCGATTGTAAGCGTGAAGCTCTTATCCTGCGAGAGAGTAAGCTCCTGAACAACATCCTCCATCTCCACAGGCGTGCCGTAGCGGCTTGAACCTGAACGTGTGTAGTCCGTCATCGGAACTGTGATGGGGGTGGAGATTCTTACCGTCTTAACCCCCGAAAAAGAATACTCGTTTGAAAGATGCCCGTTTATAAGGCTTTCAATAGTGAATCTTGTCTGGATTTCTTTTGCATATTTTGTGTGTAAATTAATTGCTGACATAGTTTTAATTTTCCCTTTCTTTTTAATTTAACATGTTAATCATACATGAAAAACCCTTCAAGAAAGTCATCGCGAGTTGCGCCATGACCGTCAGCCTCAAGAGAGCCTACGCTCTTTCTCAACGCGGCATCATTATCCCTCGTTATTCGAAGCATTCTCTCCTGTTCAGCAAGAAGCTTTTCCTGGTATGCCTCAATAGGAGTCATCCCGCTTTCAACGCTTTTGGAAAGCTCTGAATATGCTTCTTTTCTTGTAAGTGACGGATATTTGTTGAAAAGTGCGGCCCACGGCCCTGTCATTCCGACAGAATCTGTTATTCTTTTCAGTTGGTTTAACGCCCTTTCCCTTGGGCGCTCAGCGATGTTCTTTGGGTTTTCATCTCTTTTGAGAGCTTCCTGCTGCGCTATATACTGCGAGCGCGAAAGCCCCTTTTCTCCTGCGACCTTGTCAAGAAAGTCAAGCTCACGCTTATATTTAGTGTCCCGCTCGGCTACGACATGGTCATAATTCATTCCCTTTTGTGCCAGAACGCGCGCCTCGTCAAGAGTTATGTTGCGCTCCTGCCCATTATATTTAATTGTAAGTGTCTTTTCGGCTTCGTTTATGTGGTTTTCATCAAAGCCTGCGTCGTTTTGGTCCTCGTCGCTTTCGAATAGTTTTTCCGGAAGCTCGAGTTCCTGCTCTTGCGTCATGTTGGTTTCATCAAACACAGTACGAGCACCTCCGTTTATTGTTTTATAATGTGAGTTGCGAATGGTGAAAGAAATTGCTTTATGGCAAGCTACCTCCGGAAACGTCTGCCGTCTTTGCGCGCCTAAAGCGACAGACTCTTTTCCGCTCTTCTTGTACTTTCTCCCTTCTTCGCTTCTCCTCCGGAACTATTTTTCTGCATATTGCAAGGGCGTTCACAACAGCCTTCAAAAGAGATATCCGGAATCACGCTTTATCTCACGTGACGATATATATTATAGCATCTATTTAATTTTTGGTTTGACAAGTTTGTGACAACTTTTAAGAGTTTTATTGAAAAAAACCAAAATTTTTTTAATTATGTAGTTGACAAAAAATCAAATATGTATTATAATAACAAAGCTTCGTTTTGGAGCCAAATTTGGCGGTGTAGCTCAGTTGGCTAGAGCATTCGGTTCATACCCGAACGGTCACTGGTTCAAGTCCAGCCGCCGCTACCATGGCAGGGCAATAAAATTTGCCCTGCCGAAAATAAGGCCCGTTGGTCAAGCGGTTAAGACACCGCCCTTTCACGGCGGTAACAGGAGTTCGATTCTCCTACGGGTCACCAAAAAGAAAACCACCCAACAGGGTGGTTTTTCTTTTTGCCGTAGGAGAATCGAAAGGGAAGAGCCACACACTTTTTGGTGTGTGGCTCTGTTTTACTCTGCGATCGCTTCTTGCAGCGCCTGGGCCAGCTGCTGCATGGCAGCGGGGTCTGCCTTGCAGACGGCCCGGTCGTAAGTCAAAAAGCCGTTGATCTCGTCTTCCACGTCGGACACCTGGGTGCAGATGGCGCCGCACAGGCCCTTGCTGATGGCCGGCAGGATCCGGGTCCGGTACAGGCTATCCATGGCGGTGCGGAATTCCTCCAGGCTCTTGCAGGACTTATAACCGTAGGCCTTGTGGGGGTTGAAAATGTGGCCCTCCACCGGGTAGGCATAGCCGCCGAATTCGCTGAGGATCAGGGGCTTGTCCACCGTTTTCAGTTTGTTCCATTGGCCAAAGTAGATGTGCAGGCTCTCCACATCGGACTTTTTCTGCCGGAACCAGCCGGAGGTGGCATCGATGATCCGGGTGTCGTCCAGCGCTTTCAGCCGGTCGTAGACAGCCTCACTGTCAAACTGGCCCCAGCCTTCGTTGAAGATGGTCCAGTACAGGATACAGGGGTGGCTGCGCAGCTGCGCTACGGTTTCTTCCATGGTGGTAAGGAACATCTGCCGGGTCTTTTCGTCTTTGTGCATACGCTTATCCGGGGTTTTCTGTATGCCGACCGTGGGCAG